>NZ_QKLC01000013.1:0-108856 GCF_003224385.1 Curtobacterium sp. MCPF17_003
AGATGTGTATAAGAGACAGGCGCACCACCGAGGTGGCACGAACCGTCGGCTGGCGTCCCGTCGGACGGCAGTCCGGGTGCTCCTGGGGGCGGGCACGACCGGGAACGAGCGCCCGACGACCCAGGTTGCACCACGCAACATTCGTGCGTGACGCGCCGCTCGACTCCGGCGGAATCATGCATCACGCGACGGGCCCGTGCATTACAGCGGTGTAAACAAATCGCCCCCGGTTCGTTCTGTTCCGTGACAGGGTGATACCAATGAGCGTTCCTGGCCGGGCACACAGACGTACCACCCTCCGGCTCAGGACTCTTGCAATCATGACCAGAGAGGCAGCGGACATGGCATCCGTGACCAAGTGGGGCAAGCGCGGCATCGCGCTCGGCGCCGGTGCAGCAGCGACGGCGCTGGTGCTGACCGGCTGCGCGAGCAGCAGCGTGAGTGACACCGAACTGAACGGCCTGAGCATCGGGACGACGGACAAGATCACGTCCCTCGACCCGGCCGGTTCCTACGACAACGGCTCCTTCGCCGTGCAGAACCAGGTGTTCCCGTTCCTGATGAACACGCCCGTGGGGAGCCCGGACGTCGAGCCGGACATCGCCACGAAGGCGGAGTTCACGAACCCGACCACCTACGAGGTCACCCTCAAGGACGGGCTCGAGTTCGCGAACGGCAACAAGCTCACGTCGAGCGACGTGAAGTTCTCGTTCGACCGCGAGCTGAAGATCAACAACGAGAACGGTCCGCAGTCGCTGCTGGCCAACCTCAAGAGCATCGACACCCCGGACGACACCACCGTGGTGTTCAACCTCGACCACGCCGACCAGACCTGGCCGCAGGTGCTCTCGAGCCCCGCGGGTCCGATCGTCGACGAGGACGTCTTCAGCGCGACGAAGCTCACCAGCGCCGACGACATCGTCAAGGGCAAGGCCTTCGCCGGCCAGTACCAGATCAGCTCCTACAAGGAGAACGACACGATCCAGTACAAGACGAACCCGAAGTACGACGGCCTGCTCGGCAAGGCGAAGACCGACGAGGTCACCGCCAGCTACTACACCAAGGAGACCGACCTCAAGCTCGCCGTGCAGAAGGGTGACGTCGACGTGGCGTACCGCTCCCTGACGCCGACCGACATCTCGGACCTGCGCAAGGACGACTCCCTCAAGGTCACCGACGGCCCCGGCGGCGAGATCCGCTACGTGGTCTTCAACTTCAAGACGCAGCCGTTCGGCACCGGGCAGGACGACGCCGACGAGGCGAAGGCCCTGGCCGTGCGTCAGGCCGCTGCCGACGTCGTCGACCGTGCCCAGCTCGCGAAGGAGGTCTACAACGACACCTTCACCCCGCTGTACTCGATGGTCCCGGACGGCCTGACCGGCGCGGTCCAGCCGTTCAAGGAGATGTACGGCGACGGCGACGGCGGCGCGGACGTGTCCAAGGCGAAGAAGACGCTGTCCGACGCCGGCGTCACGGGCAAGGTGCAGCTCGACATCCAGTACGCGCCCGACCACTACGGTTCGGCCTCGGACGACGAGTACGCGCTGCTCAAGCAGCAGCTCGAGGACTCCGGTCTGTTCACCGTCAACATCCAGTCGACGGTCTACACGACCTACGCGCAGGAGCGCACCAAGGACGCCTACCCCGTGTACCAGCTCGGCTGGTTCCCGGACTTCTCCGACGCCGACAACTACCTGTCGCCGTTCTTCACCAAGGAGAACTTCGTCCAGAACCACTACGACGACCCGGAGATCCAGGACCTCATCGCGAAGGAGCAGGCCGAGTCCGACGCGGACAAGCGTGCTGACCTGATCGAGCAGGCCCAGGAGCGCGAGGCCACCCAGATCTCGACGCTGCCGCTGCTGCAGGGCAAGTCCGTCGCGGTCGCCGGCAAGGACGTCAAGGGCCTGACCCTCGACGCCTCGTTCAAGTTCCGGTACGCCACCCTGAGCAAGTAGCACCAAGCCCCACGTGCAGGCCGCGGGCGTTCCCACGAGGAACGCCCGCGTGCCTGTGCAACGGCGACGAAAGGCACACACCCCGTGACCCTCAGCACTCCCGAGGCGACGCAGGACGTGAACGGCACCGATCCCACCAAGCCACAGGCACAACGCAGTGCCAAGAACAGTGGCGGCGGACTCGGCCGGTACATCCTCGTCAGGTTCCTCCTCATCATCCCGACCGTCTTCATCCTGGTGACGCTCGTGTTCTTCCTGATGCGCGTCATCGGGAACCCGATCACCGCATCGGTCGGCGGTCGTCTCACGCCGAGCCAGCTGCAGGAACGCCTGCACGCCGCCGGGTACGACCGGCCGGTGCTCGTGCAGTACTTCGAGTACCTCGGCAACATCCTGCGCGGTGACTTCGGCACCTCGTCGACGGACAACCGTCCGATCACCGACATCATCGTCACGTACGGCGGCGCGACCGCGGAGCTCGTGTTCTACGCGCTCATCGTCGCGCTCGTGCTCGGCATCCCGCTCGGCATGCTCGCCGCGTACACGCGCGACAAGTGGCCGGACGTGCTGCTCCGTGCGCTCGCGATCCTGACCTACGCCACGCCGGTGTTCTTCGGTGGCCTGCTGCTCAAGCTCGTCTTCTCGGTGTGGCTCGGTTGGCTGCCCCTCGGCGACCGTGCCTCGACCCGGGTGTCGCTCATCCTCGACGGCATCCCGGGCGCGAGCGGCATCTACATCATCGACGCGCTCCGCACCGGCAACGCCGCGGTCATCGGCGACGTGCTGCAGCACGCCGTCCTGCCCGCGCTGACGCTCGGTCTGCTGACGGCGGGCATCTTCCTGCGCCTGGTGCGCGCGAACATGATCGGGTCGCTCGGCTCGGAGTACGTCGACGCCGCCCGGTCCCGCGGCGTGCGCGAATCGCGGCTCGTCCGCACCCACGCGTTCCGTCCGGCCCTCGTGCCGATCATCACCGTGATGGGGCTGCAGATCGCGATGCTCCTGGGCGGCTCGGTGCTCACCGAGACGACCTTCGGGTGGCGCGGCCTGGGCTTCGAGCTCAACCAGTACCTGTCGGCCCGTGACTTCGTCGCGGTGCAGGGCATCGTTGCGATGCTGGCGGTGATCGTCGCGGTGACCAACTTCATCGTCGACGTCGTCGCCGCCCTGATCGACCCGAGAGTGAGGTTCTGACGATGGTCGACACCACCCTCGTCGACCGCCACGAGCCGCTCTGGAAGCGGCTCCCCGTGGTGGTCCAGCTCCGCCGGAGCACCGGCTGGCAGCGCGCCATGCTCATCGTCGGCGTGGTCATCTGCGCCCTCTACCTGCTCGTCGCGGTCTTCGCACCGCTCCTCGCCCCGTACGGCTTCGGCCAGCTGCAGGGCGCGGACGGGCAGAGCTTCCCGCGCACCGGCGCACCGAGTGCCGAGCACATCTGGGGCACCACGGTCGGCGGCTTCGACGTGTTCAGCCGCGTGCTCTACGGAGCCCGCACCGCCGTGCTCGTCGTCATCGTCGCCGTGATCGTCTCGATCATCGTCGGCGTCCTGCTCGGCATGGTCTCCGGGTACCTGGGCGGCTGGCTCGACCGCGTCCTGGTGGTCGTGGCCGACGCCATCTACGCGTTCCCGTCGCTGCTGCTCGCGATCATCGTGTCCATCGTCATCTCCGGCGGCAACTCGAGCTACTCGGGCGGCATCATCGCGGCGGCGATCTCGATCACCGTCGTCTACGTGCCGCAGTACTTCCGCGTGGTCCGTGCCGAGGCCGTCCGGCTGAAGAACGACGCGTTCGTCGAGTCGGCGCGCGTGATGGGCACGAACCCGTGGCGGATCATGACGCGGCACGTCCTGCGGAACTCGACCCGTTCCCTGCCGCTCATCCTGACGCTCAACGCGAGCGACGCGATCCTGACCCTGGCCGGCCTCGGCTTCCTCGGGTTCGGCATCGGCCCGACGTCCGGCGCCGAGTGGGGCTACGACCTGAGCCGCGCGCTCTCGGACGTCGCGAGCGGCGTCTGGTGGACCGGTGTCTACCCGGGTGTCGCGATCGTGGTGCTCGTGCTCGGTGTGACCTTCATCGGCGAGAGCCTGAACGACATCTCCGATCCCCGCCTGCGTGCACGCCGACGCCTGAAGCAACTCGTGTCCACGAGAGAAACGCGGGAAACACGCGACGCGCGCGACGCCGAGGCACCGCGCAACGCCGGGAACGACACGGAAGGGACGGGCGCATGACCCCGACGACCCGCCTGCAACCGGGCGACACCACCACCGAACCCGTCGTCGTCGTGGACGACCTGACCGTCACGTTCGCGACCGACGGCGGCGCCGTCGACGCGGTCAAGGGCGTCAGTCTCGACGTCCGCCCCGGCGAGGTGCTCGCCCTGGTCGGCGAGTCCGGCTCGGGCAAGTCCGTCACGGCGCGCAGCATGCTGCGGCTCATGCCGGAGACGGCGACGCTCGGCGGCGCGGTGCTGCTCGAGGGCACCGACGTGGTGAGCGTCGGCGCGCAGAAGCTCCGCAACCTGCGCGGAACGGCCGGGGCGATGGTGTTCCAGGAACCGTCGACCGCGCTCAACCCGGTCTTCACCGTCGGGTGGCAGATCGCCGAGGGGCTCCGCGCCCACGGCGGCGTGTCGAAGAAGGAGGCACGGGCGAAGGCCATCGACTACCTCGGTCGCGTCGGCATCCCCGACCCCGAGACCCGCGTCGACCACTACCCTCACCAGTTCTCCGGCGGGCAGAAGCAGCGCGTGGTCATCGCGAGCGCACTGGCCCTGGAGCCGAGCGTCATCATCGCGGACGAGCCCACGACGGCGCTCGACGTGACGGTGCAGGCCGAGATCCTCGACCTGCTGCGCCGCTGCCGTGACGAGTTCGGCACCGCGATCGTCGTCATCACGCACAACATGGGCGTGGTCGCCGACCTGGCCGACCGCGTCGCCGTGATGTACCAGGGCGAGATCGTCGAAGAGGCCACGGCGACGGCGCTGTTCGCGACGCCGCAGGCCGACTACACCAAGCGGCTGCTCGCGGCGGTGCCCCGGCTCGAGGCGTCCACCGGGGTGGCCCGACGCGCCGCGATCTCCGAGGACGTCACACCGCTGGTCGAGGCGAAGGGGCTCGAGATCGAGTACCCCGGGCGTCTCGGATCGCCGGCGTTCAAGGCCGTCAAGGGCGTCGACCTGGCGATCCGCCCGGGAGAGGTCCTCGGCCTCGTGGGGGAGTCCGGCTCCGGCAAGACCACGATCGGCCGGGCCATGGCGGGCCTGACGAAGGTCACCGGCGGCTCGCTCAAGGTCCTCGGCGCCGAGATGCTCGGGTACCGCGAACGCGACTTCAAGCACCTGCGGAAGGACATCGGGTTCGTGTTCCAGGACCCGGCGACCTCGTTCAACCCGCTGCTGACGATCGCGGAGTGCGTCGCCGAGCCGTTGGTCGTGCACAAGGAGGTCTCGAGCCCCCGTGCCGCGCGCAAGCGGGTGGACGAGCTGCTCGAGGCCGTGCAGCTGCCGGCCGCGTACGGCGACCGCTACCCGCACGAGCTCTCCGGTGGGCAGCGCCAGCGCGCGTCGCTCGCCCGGTCGCTCGCGCTCCGGCCGAAGCTGCTCATCGCCGACGAGCCGACGAGTGCGCTCGACGTGTCCGTGCAGGCGCGCGTGCTCGAGCTCTTCCTCGAGCTCCAGCAGGACCTCGGCTTCGCCTCGCTGTTCATCAGCCACGACCTCGCGGTCGTCGGCGCGCTGTCCGACCGGATCGCGGTGCTGTACCGCGGCGACCTGGTCGAGACGGGCACGACGGCGCAGGTCCTCGGCGCGCCGCAGCACCCCTACACGCAGCGGCTCCTCGCGTCGCTGCCGGTGCCGGATCCAGCGGAGCAGGCGGAGCGACGGCGTACGCTGGAGCGACTGGAGCACGCCGGGTCCTGACCCGGGGTGACCCACCCTGGAGGCCCGGCAGCGTCGTCGACGCACGCCGGGCCTCCAGGGTGGTCGGCTCCACTGCTGTACGCACGACGGACCTGCCAGGGCGGTCCGTCGCGAACCGCCGCCAGGGGGCGGCGTGGAAGGGGACCCATGATCGCGGTCAACGGACCGGCGGTCGTCGCGGACGACGTGTCGATCGAGTACCGGGGCGGACGCGGGGGCGAGTCCATCCGGGCCGTCGACGGCGTGAGCCTCACGGTCCGGCAGGGGGAGATCCTCGCCCTGCTCGGTGAGTCGGGCTCGGGCAAGTCGACCTTCGCCGCCGCCATCGCCGGCCAGCTCGGATCCCACGGCGAGGGCGAGGGGGCCCTCCGTCGGCACATCGTCGGCGGCGAGCTGACCGTGCTCGGCCAGAAGACCCGGGGCCTCCGTCCCTCGTCGCGCAAGCTCGAACGGCTGAGCGGTCGGATCGGCTACCTGCCGCAGGACGGCGCCGACCGGCTCAGCCCGGACCTGACCGTGGGCGAGGCCGTCGCCGAACCGATCTACGCACGCGACCGCCGGTTCGACCGGCGCGAGGCCGGGCTCATCGTGGCCCGGCTGCTCGACGCGGTGCACCTGCCGCTCGGGGCGATGCGCCTGAACACGTGGGAGCTCTCGAGCGGTCAGCGCCAGCGTGTCGCCCTGGCGAAGGCGCTCGTGCTCGAGCCGCAGCTGCTGGTCGCGGACGAACCGGCACGCGGCGTCGACGTGCTCGTGCGGCAGTCCGTGCTCGAGGCCCTGGCGACCCTGCAGCGCGGCCGGCAGTTCTCGGCCGTCGTCGTGTCCAGCGATCTGCGCGAGGCCCGCGCCCTCGCCGACCGCGTCGCCGTGATGGCCGATGCCCGGCTCGTCGGGCTCGGCACCTTCGACGAGGTCCTCGACAACCCCGTCGACCCCTACGTGAAGACCCTCGCCTCGACCGCGGCCCGCGGGGTGAAGCGTCGTCCGGCTCCGAGCACATCCCGCCGTTCGTCGGCGCCGCGCCGTCCGCTCGCCGCCGGCACCGGCCCGCGCACCGACCGTCAGGAGAACGCATGAGCACCCCGGACCAGGGCCCACGGGGTCACCGCGCCGTCGTCCCCACGTCGGGTGCACCGCTGCCGATCGAGGCCCCGCAGCCCGGGCCCGTCGCCGTGCTGCCGGAGCCGACGGACCTGCACGTGGACGCCGTGACCGAGGCCGGGGGCACCGTCGCGCCGCTCGACGCCGACACCCGCGGGGTCGTCTGGCTCGACCCCCGCGACCCGTCGGGTCTCGCCGACGCCCTGTCGTCCGCATCCGGGGTGGGCTGGGTGCAGCTGCCGTTCGCCGGCGTCGACGCCTTCGCACACCTGATCCAGGAGCACGGCGACCGCGTGCTGTTCACCTCGGCCAAGGGTGCGTACGCGGAGCCGGTCGCCGAGCACGCGCTGGCGTTGACCCTCGGGACGCTCCGGGTCCTGCAGAAGCGCGCCCGTGCGTCGTCGTGGGCGACCGAGCCCGAGGGTGTCTCGCTGTACGGGCGGAACGTCGTCGTGATCGGTGCCGGCGGGATCGCGCTCGAGTACCTCCGGCTGCTCGCGCCGTTCGACGTCGACGTCACCGTCGTGCGCCGCTCGCCCGACCCCGTCCCGGGAGCCGCGCGGACCGTCACCACCGACGAGCTCGACCGGGTCCTGCCCGACGCCGACGTCGTGATGATCGCGGCGGCGATGACCTCGGGCACCGCGAAGCTCTTCGGCGAGCGGCAGTTCCGGATCATGAAACCCTCCGCCCGGCTCGTGAACATCGCGCGCGGCGGACTCGTCGACACCGACGCCCTGGTCGACGCCCTGCGCACCGGGGAGATCGCCGCGGCCGGCCTCGACGTCACCGACCCCGAACCGCTGCCCGACGGTCACCCGCTGTGGTCCGAGATCGGCGCGGTCATCACCCCGCACCAGGCCGACACCCCGGACATGGTCGCGCCCCTGCTCGCCGAGCGCGTCCGGCTGAACGCCGCGGCGTTCCTCCGGGGCGACGGCGAGGGCTTCGTCGGCGTCGTCGACCCGGACGCCGGGTACTGACACGGGGGCTCCACGTCGCGGCGCGCCCGGGCGGCGTGTCCGATGCGGTGGAGGGCGCCAGGGTCCTGCTATGCTGTTACCCGTTGTTCGCACGTCATTCGCCAGCGAACAGTGATCCTCGATAGCTCAATTGGCAGAGCAGCCGGCTGTTAACCGGCAGGTTGTTGGTTCGAGTCCAACTCGGGGAGCGACAGGTCCTCATCCTTCGGGTGGGGGCCTTTTGCGTTCCCGACGGTCCGGCGCCCTCGTCAGGCTCGGCGGAGCCCACTGCCGGCCTGAGCCAGCGCACCGGGATCGACGATCGCGCGGCTCACGCCAGGTCGATGCTGTTAGCGTTCTCAGGTGCACCGTTCTCGTTCGCCTCGACTCGCGCTCCTGGGCGTCGTCGTCGCCGTGACGGCGGTGCTCACCGGCTGCAGCAGTGTCGGCCCCGACACCGATGCGTCCGAGGACCCGACGAGCTCGGACACCGGGCTGGGCTCGGGAGCGTCGCCGGTGGTCTTCGCGTTCGTCTGCAACGGCGACGGATCGGACAGTGCGACCTACACGACCTACTCGGCGGTGTGGGAGGCCGAGCGCGCCGACTGCTCGGCGAAGCGCCTGACCGGCTCGGTGCCGTCCAGCCAGCAGCAGGCCGCGGTGACGGCGGCGCGTGGCGACGCGACCCTGGTCGAGCTCGCGAGCGCCTGCGCCGTGCGTGGCTCGGACCCGTGGACGTCGGCGGTCGCCGACGAGCGCGGTGCGCACGTGGCCGCAGGCCTCCTGCGGTACTGCCCCGGGCACCCGGAGACCGACCACCTGCGGGACGCGCTGGCGGCCTACCGGGGCTGAGCCGGGCCTCCAGGCCGACCGCCGCACCGGCGACGGGCCGGCGGCGGCGGACGGGCGTCAGCCCTCGGGGTGGTCGCGACCCGGCAACCAGGACTGGCCGGGCCCGCCCCAGCTGCTCTTGCGGATCGCCTTGGCGACCTGCTTGCCGAAGGGGTGCACCAGGCGGTCGGCGTAGAGCCAGCCGTCCAGGTGGTCGTACTCGTGCTGGAAGATCCGGGCCAGCCAGCCGTGCGCCTCGACCTCGAACGGGGTGCCGTGCTCGTCGAACGCGCGCAGCAGGGCGCTCTCGGAGCGGCGGAGCGGGAACCGCTCGCCCGGGATCGACAGGCAGCCCTCGGACTCCTCGTCCTCGTCGAGTTCCTCGACGGACTCGGGGACCGGGGGCGTGATCCACAGCACGGGGTTGACGGCGGCGCCCCGGTGCAGGACGTCGTCGTCATCGGTGTAGGAGTAGACGAACAGGCGCTTGCCGACGCCCACCTGCGGTCCGGCCAGGCCGACGCCGGGGGCCAGGTCCATGGTCTCGAGCATGTCGGCGACGAGCGTGCGGAGGTCGTCATCGAACGCGGTGACCTCGGCTGCACGCTCGTGCAGGACGGGTTCGCCGGTGATGCGGATCGGGAGAACGGCCATTCACCCAGGTTATCCGGCGGGGGACGGTAGCCTCGACGCGTGACGACGGACCTCCAGCTGCCGGACGCCGTGAGCAACCTCACGCCGTTCCAGGCGCTGATGATCCCGGTGGCCCTGATCGGGGCGGTGTTCCTGTCGCTCGGGGCACAGTTCCAGAGCCGCGGGGTGCAGCGGGTCGAGGCGCGTCTCGGGCGGCAGTCGAAGGGGCTGAGCGTCCGGCACGTGGTCGGGCTCGTCTCGAGCGGCTACTGGGTGCTCGGCACGCTCATGCTCGGCATCGCGGTGGTCCTGCAGCTGGTCAGCATCACGTTCGCGCCCCTGATCGTCGTGCAGCCCCTGGGTGCCGTGGCGCTGGTCATCACGACGTGGTTCTCGTCACGGTCGTCGGGCGTACCGCTCGGTCGACGTGCCCGGCGGGCCGTGTGGACGTGCATCATCGGTGTCGGCATCTTCGTCGGGATCGCGGCGTTCGTCGGGCACGAGAGCGCGATCACGCGCCAGCAGCTCGTCACCGTGCTGGTGATCCTGGCGGTCGTGCTGGTGCTCGTGCTGGTGTCGTTCCGCCTGGTGGCCAAGCGTCGCAGCGCGCTGTACTACATCGTCGGGGCCGGGGTGCTCTACGGGTTCGTGGCGACACTGGCCAAGGTCGTGCTGAACCGGTTCGTGAACGGCACCTTCGACTGGCTGACCGTGCTCGCGATCGCCGGCGTGGTCGTGGCGGCGTCGCTCGGCGGGTACTTCGTGCAGAACGCGTACTCGAGCGGGTCGGCCGACCTCGTGATCGCGGGGCTGACGGTGATCGATCCGATCGTCGCGGTCGGCATCGGCGTCATCGTGCTCGGCGAGGCCTCGGGGGCGCCGTGGTTCGCGGTGGCTGGGTTCGTGGTCGCCGCGGGCATCGCCATCACCGGGGTGTTCCTGCTCGCCAAGCACCACCCGCAGACCCGGGCCTGACGCCGGCCGACGCGGGCGACCGGCGCACACGCGGCGCTGCACTCGCCGCGCAACCGGTGGTGCACTCACCGCGCGCCCGGAGGTCGCCGCCCTCATCCGCGCGGCTGACGCGACCGTCGATCCTGGTGCGATAGCGTCACTGCCGACCAGCCATCGCCCACGAGAGGACGACCTCAGCCGTGTCAGGAGACGCCACCACCGCCACCGCCGGACCGACGGGTGCGACGGGCGGTCACCGACCGTTGCGCGTGCTGATCGCAGCGGACACCTTCGCGCCCGACGTCAACGGCGCCGCCACCTTCGCCGAGCAGCTCGCCGTCGGACTTGCCGAGCGCGGGCACGAGGTGCACGTCGTGGCCCCGGCCTCGAGCCGCCAGTACGGCACCTTCGACGAGGAGCACCACGGCGTCACGCTCGTCGTGCACCGCCTGAAGTCGTACAAGTGGCCGCTGCACCCGTGGCTGCGCTTCGTGTGGCCGTGGAGCGTCCGGAAGTGGACCGGCCCGATCCTCGACGCCGTCAAGCCCGACGTGCTGCACATCCAGTCGCACGTGGTCATCGGCCGCGGCATCGTGCACGAGGCGAACGACCGCGGCATCCGGGTCATCGCGACGAACCACTTCATGCCGGAGAACCTGCTCGAGTACACGCCGTTCGGCAAGTGGACGCTGCCCCTCGCGCTGAAGATCGCGTGGAGCGACGCCGCCAAGACCTACCGGCTGGCCGACACCATCACGACGCCGACGAACCTGGCCGCCGACTACCTGCGGAAGGCCATCGCCGGGCAGCAGGTCCTCGCGATCTCGTGCGGCATCGACGCGTCCCGGTACGTGGCGCGCGAGGGACGCCCGGTCAACAACGACATCGTGTTCGTCGGTCGTGTGGCCCCCGAGAAGAACCTCGACGTGCTGGTCCGCGCGGTGGCGCTGCTGCCCGCCGAGCTGTCCGCGACGCTGACCATCGTCGGCGACGGCGAGATGATCCCGAAGCTCACCGCGTTGGCGAAGGAACTCGGGCTCGAGGACCGCGTGCGGTTCCTGGGCTTCGTCTCCGACGAGCGCAAGCAGGAGGCTCTGACCAACGCGACGGTGTTCGCGATGCCGTCCACGGCGGAACTGCAGAGCATCTCCTCGCTCGAGGGGATGGCCTCGGGTCTGCCCGTCGTCGCCGCCGACTCGATGGCGCTGCCGCACCTGATCGACGGCAACGGGTACCTGTTCACCCCGGGCGACGTGGACGACCTGGCGGCGAAGCTCACGACGGTGCTCACCGCGCCCGAGTCGGCGTACGTGGCGATGCGGGAACGCAGTCTGGCCATGATCGAGGCACACGACATCAACCGCACGCTGTCGACGTTCGAGTCGCTGTATCGTGGTGAGCCGGTGGCCTGAGGGTCTCCGGCGAGGGGCGGTAGCCAAGCTGGTCAAGGCAGTCGGCTCATAACCGAACGATCCGCGGGTTCGAGTCCCGCCCGCCCTACGTGCACATGCCAAGGAAGCGCGACACGTCGCAGGACGACCACGCACCGACACCGAACGTCACCTTCGAGGTGACCCGTGGCGGTACCGGCGTGCGCGTGAACGCCTTCCGCATCGGGTTCATGGGCGCGATCGGGGTGCTCGTCGCGCTGCTCGCCGGGTCGATCATCAACGAGCTGAGCACGGTCCTGGTCTACATCGGGGTCGCGCTGTTCCTGGCGCTCGGCATCGACCCCCTCGTGTCGTTCCTGGAGCGGATCATCCCGCGCTGGTCCGCCATCACGATCGTCGTCGTGGTCGTCCTCGGGGCCTTCGCCGGCATCGTCTTCGCCGTCGTCCCGATCCTGGTGGAGCAGACCTCGAACCTGGTCCAGAACTTCCCCGAGATCGTGCAGGACATCTCGCAGCAGCCGTGGGTGCAGGACCTGTCGAAGCAGTTCGCCGGGTCGTTCGACATCGACCACGCGCTGCAGTCGCTGCAGTCCTTCGTCGAGAAGCCGGGCAACCTGCTCAGCGTCGGCGGCGGGATCCTGGCGGTCGGCAGCGGGATCCTGTCCGGGGTCACCGGGGCGCTCATCGTCATCATCCTGATGCTCTACTTCCTCGCGTCGATGCGGGGCATGAAGCGCGCGGCCTACCGGTTCGTCCCGGCGTCGCGTCGCCAGAACTTCATCGACGTGAGCGAGCAGATCACGCAGGCGGTCGGCCGGTACGTCGTCGGGCAGGTGTCGCAGGCGCTCATCAACGGCATCCTGAGCTTCATCTTCCTGCTCATCATCGGTGCGCCGCTGCCCGTGCTGCTCGCGTTCATCGCGTTCCTCGGCTCGCTGATCCCGCTGGTCGGCACGCTGGCCGCCGCGATCGTGATCTCGCTCCTCTGCTTCTTCGCGTCGCCGGCCACCGCCCTGTTCTCGGGCATCTACTACCTGGTCTACATGCAGGTCGAGGCCTACCTGATCTCGCCGCGCATCATGTCGCGGGCCGTCCAGGTGCCCGGCGCCCTCGTGGTCATCGCGGCGGTCGCGGGCGGCACGATCGGCGGCGTGCTCGGCGCGCTCGTGGCGCTGCCCGTCGCGGCGTCGGTCATCATCATCGTGCAGAAGGTCATCTACCCCCGCCAGGAGCAGGCGTGACGAGCGGCGCCGGCGCACCCGACGACGCGGTCGTCGCCGCCTTCGCGGAGCACGTCCACGACCGTGACCGCTGGGCGCGCAGTGCCCGTGGGCCGCTCGCCCTGGTGAACGCCCAGCACGTCGACCACCCGCAGCCGGTCTGGCCGGTCCCCGGGACGTGGGCCCCGGCCGTCGGCGGACTCACCGTGACCGCCGAGGCACCGGACGGCGTCGTCGTCGACGGCGTCCCGGTCGACGGCACGGTCCTGGTGGCCGGGGACACCGCCGTCGTGCCGTCGACCGTCGCGCTGCCGGACGGCCTCGCCGGCACCGTCAGCGGCGACACCCTGCGCGTCTGGGACCCGTCGTCCGAGGCGATCGCCCGCTTCGCGCAGATCGCCCGCTTCGCGTGGTCCGGCGACTGGGTGACGTCCGGTACGTACGTCCCGCTGGTCGGGGACGCCCCGGAGGCCCGTGGCAGCGTCCGTGATGCCGCCGGCGAAGCCCTGCCGGTCGCCGGACACGTCGAGACCGTCGTGGGTGGTGCCACGGTGCGCTTCGTCGCCGTCCGGTCGGCTGCCCACCGCGGAGCCGCGCGGCTGCAGCTCATCGTGCAGGACGCCACGAGTGCCCTGCCCGAGGACGACCCGGGCAGCACCTACTCGATGGGGCGGTTCCTGTACCTCGACGACCCCGGCGCCGAGGCCATGGTCGAGCTCGACTGGAACCGGCTGGTCCTGCCACCGTGCGCGTTCTCGTACCAGTACGCGTGCCCGATCCCACCGGAGGACAACCGCGTCCCGGTACCGATCACGGCGGGGGAGCGGCACCCGGTCGACGCGAGCGGTGCCGTTCTGCACTGACGGGTCGTCGTGGCGCTGATCTGTTCGGGTCCTTGCCGTTCCCAGGCGTGGCGCTGCATAATGGGCGTGTCCCGTCGGGACATCACAATCGCATACCGATGGTTCCGTGGCCCCCGGGTCAGGATCCTCCGCACCAGGTCGATGGGGAAGTCGCACCTGACGTATCGGAGGAACCGTGAACGGAACGACGACAGGAGTGCTCTACGTGCACTCCTCACCCCGCGCGCTCTGCCCGCACGTCGAATGGGCAGCAGGTCGCGCGATGAACCGCGCCGTGAACTTCTCGTGGCTCGACCAGCCCGCACAGGACGGTGCGCGCCGGACCGAGTACACGTGGACCGGTGCGGTGGGTGCCGGTGCCGCGATCGCATCGGCCCTGCGCGGGTGGGAACACCTGCGGTACGAGGTCACCGAGGAGCCGACGAGCGCCTCGGACGGCGGCCGCTGGATGCACACGCCCGACCTCGGTGTGTTCTACGCACAGACCGACGTCACGGGCAACATGGTCATCCCCGAGGACCGGGTGCGCTACGCGATGGAGGTCGCGGGCAGCAACGCCCTCGAGCTGCACCGTGAGCTCCGACTCGCCCTCGGTCAGGCCTGGGACGACGAGCTCGAGCCCTTCCGCCACGCGGCCGAGGGCAACCCGGTCGTCTGGCTGCACCGCGTCGGCTGACCCGACCACCGGAACGACGGCAGGCCCGCCCCGACGACGCGGGACGGGCCTCCTGGCAGGGTGCGACGGATCAGACGCTGCGGAACGCGACCACGGCGTTGTGGCCGCCGAAGCCGAACGAGTTGCTGACCGCGAGCAGGTCGCCCTCGGGCAGCGCACGCGGCTCGCGGGCCACGTCCATGACGATCTCCGGGTCCTGGTCGTGCAGGTTGATCGTCGGCGGGGCGACGCGGTTGTGCAGTGCGAGGACGGTGAAGACCGCCTCGATCGCTCCGGCACCACCGAGCAGGTGCCCCGTGGAGGCCTTGGTCGCGGACACCACGACGTCGTCCAGGTGGTCGCCGAAGACCCGGCGCATCGCGTGGTACTCGGCGACGTCGCCGACGGGCGTCGAGGTGGCGTGCGCGTTGACGTGCACGACGTCCTCGCGGCTGGCGTCGGCGTGCTCGAGTGCCTGCAGGACCGCACGGGCGGCGGCACTGCCCTCGGGGTCCGGCGCGGTGATGTGGAAGGCGTCCGAGGTGATGCCGGCACCGGCGACCTCGGCGTAGATGGTCGCGCCGCGGGCTTCCGCGTGCTCCTTCGACTCGAGGATGAGCGCCGCGGCGCCGTCACCGAGCACGAAGCCGTCACGCGTGACGTCGTACGGACGCGAGGCGGTCTCGGGGGAGTCGTTGCGGCGCGACAGGGCCTGCATCGCGGCGAACGCGGCCAGCGGGAGCGGGTGCAGCGCGGCTTCGGCGCCACCGGTGATGACGATGTCGGCGTCGCCGTCGGCGATGTGCCGGTACGCCTCGGCCAGCGACTCGGTCGAGGACGCGCAGGCGGACAGGTAGGTGCGGGCGCCGCCACGGGCACCGAACTCCATCTCGATGGCGGCGGCGGGGCCGTTCGCCATGAGCATCGGGACCGTCATCGGCAGGACGCGACGCGGGCCCTTCTCGCGCAGGGTGTCCCAGGCGTCGAGCAGCGTGTTCACGCCGCCGATGCCGGTCGCCCAGTCGACGATCAGGCGTTCGGGCACGACTGACTCGTCGTCGATCCCGGCGTCGGCCCAGGCCTCGCGCGCCGCGACGAGCGACAGCTGCGACGAGGGGTCGAGGCGCTTCGACTCGGGGCGGGTGAGCTGGTCGGTGAGGAACCGGCGCGCCTGGCCGGCGAACTCCACGGGGAGTTCGAGCTCGGCGTAGCGGGGGTCCTCGATGCGGGTGATGCCGGACTTGCCGGCGAGCAGCGCGTCCCAGGTGTCCGGGGCGGTCGCGGCGAGGGGTGAGATCGCACCGATCCCGGTGACGACGACGGTCTTCTTGGTCATGGGACGACGTGTTCTTTCGTTGGGGTGAACAAGATGAGCGCCGTGGCCCGCAGGGGTCCGCGGGCCGCGGCGCTCAGGAAGCTCGTGTCAGGCCTGGGCCTTGACGATGTAGTCGACCGCGTTGCCCACGGTCTTGAGGTTCTTGACCTCTTCGTCCGGGATCTTCACGTCGAACTTCTCCTCGGCGTTGACCACGATGGTCATCATCGAGATGGAGTCGATGTCGAGGTCGTCCGTGAAGGACTTGTCGGCGGCGACGGTGTCGGTGGCGATACCGGTCTCGTCGTTGATCAGCTCGGCCAGGCCGGCGAGGACTTCTTCGTTGGACAGGGCCATGAGTGTTCTCCTTGAAGGGGGGTGTCGTTTGACCGTTGACCAGCCTAGGGCACGCGGGGTCCGGGTGCGCGGAGGCTCGTCGGGATGGGGACCGGGCGCGCGGTTGCGCGACCGGGCGGGGATCAGGGGAGGACGACCACCTGCGCGCCGAAGACGAGTCCGGCGCCGAAACCGATCTGCAGGGCGAGGCCGCCCGACAGGTCCGGGTGCTCCTCGAGCAGGCGGTGCGTGGCGAGCGGGATGCTCGCGGCGGAGGTGTTGCCGGTGGTGGTGATGTCGCGGGCGATCGTCACCGTCTCGGGCAGGCCGAGCTGCTTGGCGAACTCGTCGATGATGCGGATGTTCGCCTGGTGCGGCACGAAGGCGGCGAGGTCCTCGGGGCGGACCCCGGCGGTCTCGAGCGCCTGGCGGGCGACCTTGACCATCTCCCAGACGGCCCAGCGGAACACCGTCTGCCCGGCCTGGCGCATGGTCGGACGCGGTGCGCCGGCCTCCCACTCGTTGTAGGTCGCGGTCATGCCGATGGCGTCCCACTTCGAGCCGTCGGAACCCCAGATGGTGGGGGCGATGCCCGGGAAGTCGCTCGGGCCGACCACGGCGGCGCCGGCACCGTCCCCGAGCAGGAACGAGATCGAGCGGTCGGTCGGGTCGACGACGTCGCTGAGCTTCTCGGCCCCGACGACCAGCACGTGGTCGGCGAGCCCGGACTTGATGAACGAGTCGGCCTGGGCGATGCCGTAGGCGTACCCGGCGCAGGCGGCGCTGATGTCGTACGCGGCGGCCGGGGTGGCGCCGATGCGCTCGGCGAGCAGCGACGCCATCGACGGGGTCGCGACCGTGTGCGTGACGGTGCTCACGAGCACGACGCCGATCTGGGACGGCTCGATGCCGGCCTTCTCGATGGCCTCGCGCGCGGCGGCCTCGGCGAGGTCGACGGCCTCGACGTCCTTGCCGGCTCGCTTGCGGGTGATGATGCCGGTGCGCTGCCGGATCCACTCGTCGGACGAGTCGATCGGGCCGACGAGGTCGTCGTTCGGCACGACGGTCTCGCCGCGGGCGGCGCCGAACGCCAGGATCCGGGTGAACTCGTGGCCGCGGCGCTGCTGGAGCAGCGGGCGCGCGGACCCGGTCGGGAGGCCCGTGGGGGCGTCCGTCGGGGTGGTCGGGTCGGTCATGCGGTTGCGTTTGCTTCCTGGCCCGCGCGCTGCAGCAGGTCGATCGCCGCAGGCAGGTCGTCGGGGGTCTTGATGGCGACGGTCGGCGTGCCGCGGAGGCCGCGCTTCGCGAGGCCGACGAGGGCACCGGCGGGTGCGAGCTCGATGATGCCGGTCACGCCGGCGGTGGAGAAGGACTCCATGACCGCGTCCCAGTGCACGGGGTTCGCGATCTGCTGGACCATCAGGTCGACGAAGCGGCGACCGTCGTCGACCCGGGAGCCGTCGGCGTTCGTCCAGATCGGCAGGGTCGGGTCCTGCACCGTGGCGGTCGCCGCGACCGGGGCGACCCGCTCGACGGCGGGGGCCATGTACCGCGTGTGGAACGCACCGGCCACGGCGAGCGGGATCACTCGGGCCTTCGCGGGCGGGTCGGCGGCGAGGGCCGCGATGGCGTCGGCCGCACCGGCGACGACGGTCTGGCCGCCACCGTTGTGGTTCGCGGGCACCAGGCCGTGCTCGGCGAGGGCTGCGGTCACGGCGTCGGCGTCGCCACCGAGGACGGCGGCCATCGAGGTGGGCTCGAGCGCTGCGGCGTCAGCCATGGCCCGGCCGCGCTCGGCGACCAGGGCGACGGCGTCGGTCGGCTCGAGGATACCGGCGACCGCGGCGGCGGTGAACTCGCCCACCGAGTGTCCGGCGACCCCGCCCACCAGGGCACGACGGCCCTCGGCGAGCAGTGCGTCGGCGGTCACCAGGCCGGCGGCGACGATGAGGGGCTGTGCGAGCGCGGTGTCCTTGATGGTGTCCGCGTCGGAGTTCGTGCCGTGCTCGGCGAGGTCGACGCCGATCGACTCCGACCACTGCCCGACTCGTTCACGAACGGCGGCGTCCTCGAGCCAGGGGGCGAGGAAGCCGGGGGTCTGGGAGCCCTGTCCGGGCGCGACGACGACGATCACCGGACAATCCTCGCGTTCTCGCCCCGCGGGGCCCGTGTGGACTTCCCACACGAATCCCCGCGCGACATTGTCGGGTCTCTACCGTCCGGCGGGTTCGGCCGGCTGGCGATCTGCCACGGGGCGCTCCAGCGCGGGGTGCGCTACCGCCGTGGGGTGCTCCAGCGCCGGGGCGCGCTACCGCCGTGGGGTGATGCGGCGGCGTCCGGTTGCGGACTCGGACATCGCGCCGAGGATGAGCGCCGACTGCACGATCAGGGCGTCGCGCGCGTGCGTGGCGTCCCACCCGATGATGTCGGCGACCCGGCGCAGGCGGTAGCGCACGGTGTTCGGGTGCACGAAGAGCTCGCGCGCCGTGGCCTCGAGCGAGCGGCCGGTGTCCAGGTAGCACCACAGCGTCTGCAGGAGCTCGGTGGACTGGTCCTTGAGCGGGACGTAGATGCGCTGCACCAGGGCCGACCGGGCGAGCGGGTCGCCGGCCAGGGCTCGTTCGGGCAGCAGGTCGTCGGCCAGGGCCGGGCGGGGCACGCCGCGCCAGGCACGCGCGACGGCGAACCCGGCGAGGGCGGCCTTCGCGCTGGTCGACGCGTCGACGACGCCGGGGACCTCGTTGCCGAGCACCAGGTGGCCCTCGCCGAACAGCGGTTCGAGGGCCTGCGCGATGGTCGTGAAGGAGACGGGCTCCTCGCCCTCGGGGACGTCGTCGCGCGGGGTGGCGCGGCCGATCACCACGACGAGCCGCGATCCCTGGACCCCGACCAGCACGTCGGCGTCCATGTGCCGTGCGGTACGGCGGACCTGGTCGACCTCGAGCTGCTTCGGTGCGGTGCCGACGAGCACCGCGACCTCGCCGTGGCCGTGCCACCCGAGGGCGGCGATGCGGGACGGCAGTTCGTCGTCGTACTCGCCGGAGAGGATCGAGTCGACCACGAGCGCTTCGAGCCGGGCATCCCACAGGCCACGGGCCTCGGCCGCGCGGGCGTAGACGTCCGCGGCGGCGAACGCGATGTCGCGGGAGTACTTGAGGATCGCCTCCTGCAGCATCTCGTCGTCGGCGGCGCGTTCCTCGACCACGGTCACCACGACGCGGATGAGCTGCAGTGTCTGCTGCAGGCTCACCGAGCGCAGGAGTTCCCGCGGGGCGGACCCGAAGACGTCGGCTGCGGCGATCCACGGCGTCGACGCGGTGCCCTCGAGCCAGCTGATGAACGAGGTGATGCCGGCCTGGGCGACGAGGCCCACGGCGGAGCGACGCCCCGGCGGCATCTCGCTGTACCAGGGGAGCGTGTCCTCGAGCCGTTTGATCGTCGCGGTGGAGAGTTCTCCGGACACCTGACGGAGCCAGGAGAGCGCACGCTCGCGCGCGCTCTCCTGGCTCTCGTGGTCCGGGCGGACCGTCGTCACGGGTTGATCAGCTCTCGCCGCCCGCGCTGCCGGTGGTGCCGGCGGTCACGTCGTGCAGGCGGTACTTGTCGATCGCCTGCTGGACGAGCGCGCCGTCGACCTTGCCCTGGCGGGCGAGCTGCTGCAGCGTCCGCACGACGACCGAGGGGCCGTCGATGTGGAAGAAGCGGCGAGCGGCCGGACGGGTGTCCGAGAAGCCGAAGCCGTCGGCGCCGAGGGTGGCGTAGTCGGTCGGCACGAACGGGCGGATCTGCTCCTGCACCAGGTGCATGAAGTCGCTCACGGCGACGACCGGCCCCTCGGTGTCGAGCAGACGCTCGGTGACGAACGGCGTGCGGGCCGGCTCGTTCGGGTTGAGGAACGCCTGCTGCTCGGCGGCCACACCATCGCGGTACAGCTCACCCCAGCTCGTGACGCTCCAGACGTCGGCCGACACGCCCCAGTCCTCGGCGAGGAGCTGCTGCGCCTCGAGGATCCACGGCACGGCGACACCGGACGCGAGCAGCTGGGCCTTCGGGCCGTCGTGCTCGCTCGGCTTGAGCAGGTACATCCCCTTGAGGATGCCCTCGACGTCGACGCCCTCGGGCTCGGCCGGCTGGACCAGCGGCTCGTTGTAGACCGTCAGGTAGTACATGACGTTCGGGTCGGCGTGCTTCGGCGAGCCGTCCTCGTTCGTGCCGTACATGCGGTCGAGGCCGGCCTTGACGATGTGGCCGATCTCGTAGCCGTACGCCGGGTCGTACGAGACGACGGCCGGGTTCGTCGTGGCGAGGAGCGGCGAGTGGCCGTCCGCGTGCTGCAGACCTTCGCCCGTCAGCGTGGTGCGCCCGGCGGTCGCGCCGATCATGAAGCCACGGGTCATCTGGTCGCCAGCGGCCCAGATGGCGTCGCCGGTGCGCTGGAACCCGAACATCGAGTAGAAGACGTAGACCGGGATGAGCGGCTCGCCCTGTGTCGAGTACGAGGTACCGACCGCGGTGAACGCCGCGAGGGCGCCCGCCTCGTTGATGCCGACGTGGATGATCTGGCCCTGCGGGCTCTCCTTGTAGGCCAACAGGAGCTCGCGGTCGACCGACGTGTAGTGCTGGCCGTTCGGGTTGTAGATCTTCGCCGACGGGAAGTAGGCGTCCATGCCGAACGTGCGTGCTTCGTCCGGGATGATCGGGACCACGCGGTCACCGAAGTCGGGCGAGCGCAGCAGGTCCTTCAGCAGGCGCGCGAACGCCATGGTGGTGGCGACCTCCTGCTTGCCGGAGCCCTTCTTGACGACCTGGTACTTCGAGTCGTCCGGCAGCGTGAACTGCGTGTACTTCGTGCGACGTTCCGGCACGTAGCCACCGAGCGCGCGACGACGCTCGTGCATGTACTGGATCGCCTCGTCGTCGTTGCCCGGGTGGTAGTACGGCGGCGTGTAGGGGTTCTCCTCCAGCTGCGCGTCGGAGATCGGGATGCGCATCTCGTCGCGGAACTGCTTGAGGTTGTCGAGCGTGAGCTTCTTCATCTGGTGGGTCGCGTTGCGGCCCTCGAAGCTCGGGCCGAGACCGTAGCCCTTGACCGTCTTCGCCAGGATGACGGTCGGCTGGCCCTTGTGCTCGGTCGCGGCCTTGAACGCGGCGTAGACCTTGCGGTAGTCGTGGCCACCGCGCTTGAGGTTCCAGATCTGGTCGTCGGTGTAGTCCTTGACGAGCTCGAGCGCCTTCGGGTCGCGCCCGAAGAAGTTCTCGCGCACGTAGGCACCGTTCTCGGCCTTGTACGTCTGGTAGTCGCCGTCCGGCGTCTGGTTCATCAGGTTGAGGAGCGCGCCCTCGGTGTCACGGGCGAGCAGGTCGTCCCACTCGCGGCCCCAGACGACCTTGATGACGTTCCAGCCCGCACCGCGGAAGAACGCCTCGAGCTCCTGGATGATCTTGCCGTTGCCACGGACCGGACCGTCGAGTCGCTGCAGGTTGCAGTTGATGACGAAGTTCAGGTTGTCGAGGCCGTCGTTCGCGGCGACCTGGAGCTGCCCGCGGGACTCGACCTCGTCCATCTCGCCGTCGCCCAGGAACGCCCAGACCTGCTGGTCCATGGCGTCCTTGATGCCGCGGTTCGACAGGTACTTGGCCTGCTGCGCCTGGTAGATCGCGTTGATCGGACCGATGCCCATCGACACCGTCGGGAACTGCCAGAAGTGCGGCATGAGGCGCGGGTGCGGGTACGACGACAGGCCGCCGCCGGCGTGCGACTTCTCCTGCCGGAACCCGTCGAGCTGGTCCTCGGAGAGGCGCCCTTCCATGTACGCGCGGGCGTACATGCCGGGGGACGCGTGGCCCTGGAAGAAGACCTGGTCGCCACCGGAGGGGTGGTCCTGCGCGCGGAAGAAGTGGTTGTAGCCGACCTCGTACATCGCGGCGCTCGACGCGTACGTCGAGATGTGCCCGCCGACCGCGATGCCGGGACGCTGCGCGCGGTGCACCGTGATGGCCGCGTTCCAGCGGATCCAGCGGCGGTACCGGCGCTCCAGCTCTTCGTCGCCGGGGAACTCCGGCTCGTTCTCCGGCGCGATGGTGTTCACGTAGTCCGTCGTCGGGACCATCGGCACACCGAGGTGCAGTTCCTTGGACCGCTTGAGCAGGCTCAGCATGATCTCGCGACCGCGCTGGTGTCCGTGGGTCTGGACCAGCCCGTCGAGGGACTCACGCCATTCGGCGGTCTCCTGCGGATCCTGGTCGTTCGCCCCGGTGCTGTACGGGTCCTGGTCGTTCACCGTCACCCTTGACCTCGTTCGTTCTCGTGGTGGTGGACATGGTGGCTCCGGTGGTCGGGTCGCGACCGGCTGGGGCCCCGTCCACTCTAGGCCCCAGGACCGACGCTGATGCTGATGGTGACGTGCAGGTGGACGGGTGCTTGCATTCGCGTGTCGTCGGCGTAGCATGGCCGATCGTGCACACGCGATCTGCGGCGCACGGACCCGACGGGCACACCCCACGCCCGAGGAAGAAGCACACGTAGCGATGGCACTGGAGATCGGCTCACTCGCGCCGGACTTCGAGCTCCCGAACCAGTTCGGAGAGCACGTCCGACTCAGCGACTTCCGCGGCAACCGCCCGGTCGCACTCGTCTTCTTCCCGCTGGCGTTCTCGTCCGGCTGCACGAACGAGCTCTGCACCCTGCAGGACAACATCACGATGTTCCAGGACCAGCGCATCGAGCTCCTCGGCATCTCGGTCGACTCGAAGGCGACGCTCCGGTCGTTCGCCGAGACGAACGGCTACGACTTCGAGCTGCTCGCCGACTTCTGGCCGCACGGCGCGGTCTCGAAGGAGTACGGCGTGTTCCTCGAGAAGAAGGGCTTCGCCACGCGCGCGACCTTCGTCATCGACGTGCAGGGTCGGATCAAGGCCTCGATCATCACCGAGCCCGGCCTGCAGCGGGACGTCGCCGAGTACAAGGCGGCCCTCGACCGGCTCGCCGCCTGCTCGGCACCCGTCCCCGTCGGCTAGCGTTCCGAACCCCTCCTGACGGACGCGTCCGCGTCGACGGTCGGACAGGAGGCCCGGTGCACGCCATCGACACCGACCCACGTGGTCACGGCGTCGCCGCTGATGCGTACGCCCCGTACCCGGTGCGCGTCACGCCCGGCGCCTGGGGGCTGACCCGCACGGTCGTGGAGGCCCCGACCGGGCCCGTCGTGGTGCACCACCGCGCCGGCCCGGACCCCGTCCTGCTGCTGCACGGCGTCGCCGGCTCCTGGTCGACGTGGACGCCGCTGCTGCAGGCCGCACAGGGTGTCGGCGTCCGCGGGCTGGTGCTCGTGGACCTGCCGGGCTGGGGGTCCTCGCCGGCTCCGGACGGTCCGCTCGACCTCGACGTCGTCGCCGAGGCGCTGACCACCGTCCTCGACACGCTCGGGGTGCACCGCGTGGACGTCGTCGGGCACTCGCTGGGGGCGTTCGTCGGCATGCACCTCGCCGTCGTGGCGCCCGAGCGTGTCCGCTCCGTCGGCCTCGTGTCCGGCACCACGGTCGCGACCGCCGCCGCCGCCCGTCACCCGCTGCGGGGGCTCCGGACCCTGCCGGCGTTCACGCTCCTGCGCGCAGGACTCACCGTCACCGGTGAGGCCGCTGGGCGCATGCTCCGCGGACTCGCGCGGGTCGGGCTGCTGCCGCTCGTCGCCGCGCCGGTCTTCACGCACGTGCGCCGGCTCGACGCGAGTGTCCTCGACGCCTTCGTCGAGGAGCTCCGGCCGACCCGCTTCACCGACGCGGCGCGGGCGGCGGGCGAGTACGACCTCCAGCGCTGGCGGTCGGTGTCCTGTCCGGTCACCGCCATCGCCGGGCGCGACGACGTGTTCGCGCGGGTCTCGGACCTGGAGGCCCTGCGGGAGATCGTGCCGCAGGTCCGGACGGTGCTGCTCGACGACTGCGGGCACTTCGCCCACGTCGAGCACCCTGCCGCGGTCGCCAGGACACTCGCCCTCGTCTGACCCGCATTGCATGCGTGTGCATCTGGCGACAGACCACGAGTCGTTCGACACGTGGATCGTCGGAACCTGCACCCGCACGGACTGCCCGCCGGGCGGCCCTCGTCAGGTGTGGACGGGGAACGTCGCCGCGACGCGGGAGCGCACCTCGGTGACGACGGCCTCGCGCATCGTCGGGGAGAACAGCGCGTGGTCGCCGTCCTCGACGCGGACGACGGACACCGAGCCGCGACGGTCGTCACCGGGCCAGCGCCGGACGGCCTTCTGCCCGCCGAGCCGGTCGAACAGGGCTGCGTCCTCGGGAGCGACGATCACGACGACGTCGGTGCCGTGCTCGACGAGCGGGCGGACGTGGCCGACGACCCCGCCCATCCGGTCGCGACGGGCGATCCGGTCGCGGACGGCCTTCGGTACGAACCGGTTGTACCGCTCGCGCACCCACATCCGGGCGGGCGACGGGGCGTCGACAGCCCGGACCCCGTCGGCGTACGAGCCGGGCTCGGCCGGGACGCGACGGTAGTCGTTCGGGCTGATCTCGACGACCAGGCGCGGGGCCTCCTCGACGGCGCGGCCCGCGACCCAGGCGCCGGCGCACATGCCGACGAGCACGAGCCGGTCCGAGGGCGTGGCGAGGGCGGTGACGACGGCGGACTGGTCCTCGACCCACTCCTGCGCGAACAGGAAGCTCCGCTCGTCCTCGTGCACGCCGGTGCTCTCGCCGGTGGCACGGCGGTCGACCCGGACGACCCGGGCGCCGTCGCGGGCGAGGGCGCGGGCGAGTTCGACCTGGTAGTCGGTGGCGCCCACCCGGTGCTCGGCGCCGCCGCTGTGGAGCACGACGACGGGGGCGTCGTGGTGCTGGGCGGACGAGACGGTCTCGATCCCGAACAGCCCCTGATCGCCGAGGTGGACGATCCGCTCCGACACGCGGCCGTCGACGTCGAGGACCTCGTCGAGGACGGGCACGCGGACGGGCACCGCCGTCTCGGGTGCCCAGGTGTCGAGCCAGGCGACGACGGTGTCGACGGCGGCTCCGGGGATGCGGGCGTGGATGCTCGTGCCGTCGAGGAGCTCGGCGTTGCCCGTGACCTCGGTCACGTCGACGCCACCGAGGGCCTTCGGCGGCCGGGCACCCGGACGGACGAGCGCGACGGTGGGCCCGGTGCGCGCAGCGAAGGCGAGGTCCGAGAGTGCGGCGGCCTCGTCCGGCTCGACGTCGAACCCGATCAGGCTCTCGACGCCGTCGACCACGCGGTCGGCACCGATCGTGATGGTCGCGAGGGCGCGCTGCCGACGGAGCCACCCCTTGCCCGATGCCGGGGCGTCCCAGACGACGAGGCCGTCGGTGTCAGCGGCCGCGTTCGCCGCGACGAGGGCGGCCGAGGCCAACCCGACGAAGGCGACGTGCTGCACCCCCGTCGAGCGGAGCACGGCGGCGGCGTGGCGCGCGGACCGGACCTGCGCGTCCGGTGTGGTGTCGGGGGCGCCGTCACCACGTCCCGACGGGTCGTAGCGCACCGAGGCGATGCCACGGGCCTCCAGGCGGTCGGCCAGCAGACGGAGCGTGCGGTACGCGATGACGCCCTCCTGCCCGAGCGGCGGGCAGATGACGACGCCGGCGCGCGCGGCGGCGTCGGGGAGCTGGACCGCGGCGCGGATCGCCGGCGATCCGGACCAGCCGTGCAGCGTGGTCACAGGGCGAGGGCGGCGCGGGCGGACGCCGGCCAGGCGTCGAGGTCCGTGCCGTGGGCGGCGAACAGGGCGATGGTGATGCGCTCCAGGCCGAACGCGATGCAGGCGCTGTGCGCGACCTGTCCGTCCTCGGTGCGGAGGCCGAACGAGGTGCCGAAGTGGTCCTCGTGCAGGTTCGCGGAGCTGATCGCGGTGGCGTCGTGGTCGGGTCCGTAGACCTTCGTCACGAACTCGAACTTGAGCGCCTGCTCGACCTGGTTGCGGGCGAGCATCTGCCCGACGCGGCCGAAGAAGGGGTCGTTCGCGGGGACGACGTCGATCTCGAGCCCGAACGACTCGAGCAGCGCGCGCATCACCGGGATGCTGCCGTCCCGGTGGGCCGCCGCGGACGCGGAGGTGCCGACGTGCACGAACTCGTGCATGTGGAAGGCCTGCAGGCGCATCGGGTCGAGCGAGGGCTCACGGCGGAAGGAGTCGCCGAGGACGTCGAAGGCCCGGCCCTGCTGGGGCACGGTGTCGCCGATCAGGCCGTAGACCGGGTGGCAGACGGCGGGGGTGAGCATGAGGTCGGCCGGCTCGAGGAACCCCTCCCAGCGCTCACCGCGCTCACGGGCGGCGAGCAGTGCGCGGTGGGTGCGGTCGTCGCCGGTGAACCCGGAGATCGACGCGGCGAGGTCCGGGAACGACGCGATGTAGTCGGTGCGCTCGAACGACGCGAGCGGCTCGACCGGCGGGAAGCGCAGCACCTCGGCGCCGAGGTGCTGCTGGCTCCGCACCGCTGCGGCGTCGACCGCGGCGTAAACGCGCTCGAAGACCCCGGTGCGCCCGTAGAGGCCGGGCGTGCCGAGGTCGAGGAGGACGCCGTCGGTGAGCAGGCGGGCGCGGAGGGCGGCGCGTGCGGCGTCGAGTGCGGCGGCGGTGTCCGCGGTGGTGGTGTCCGTGATGGTCACAGGATCACTCCCGTCATGATGGCCAGGTCGGCGTCGTTCTTGAGGAGACGGTCGTTGCTCACCATGACGGCGGCACCGTGGGCGTCTCGGAGGTGTCGGGCGATGCTCATCGGACCCGAGGCGGCGTAGCCCGCGATCCCGACGATGCGCAGCGCCTTCGTGACGATGTCGGTGACGCGCTCGGACGCACCGATCTTCAGGGCGTTCGCGGCGAGGGTGTACGCGCTCGAGGCCAGCACGTCCGGGTCGTCGGCGGCGGCGTCGAACCGTTCGGCGGCGTGGCGCACCGAGTCGGCCAGGGCCTGCAGGTCGACCAGGAGCTCGGCCAGCCGGAGGGCACCGGGCGGGGTCGTCCCGACGGCGGCGCGGGCCTGCTTGCGGACGGCGCTGCGGGCACGTTCGGCGGACGATACCGCGATGCCGAGCCAGACCGAGGCCCAGAGCACGTGCGACACCGGCAGGACGGTCTGGGCGGAGATCGTGGCGTAGTCGTCGCGGAACACCCGGTCGGTCGTCGTCTCGGTGTCGAGGATCCACCCGTTGCTGCACGTGCCGCGGAGCCCCATGGTGTCCCAGGTGGACGTCTGCGACAGGACCATCGTGTCGGTGCGGCAGATGAGCAGTCGCTGGTCCGACGCCGGGGCGTCCGGGTCGCGGCGGGCGGTGACGAACACCGCGTCGGCCTCGGTGGCGTACGAGATCACCGGCGCGTCCTTGCGCAGGCGGATCCGGCCGTCGTCGGTGGGCTCGATGGAACAGGTGGAACGCCGGGCGTCGCCGCCGACGCCGCGCTCGGTGGTGGCCGATGCGACGAGCGCCCCGTCACGGACGGCCCCGATGGTCTCGAGCACGCCGGCACCGTCGCCGCCGTGCCGCCAGAGCGCCATGACCTGGCCCTGGTGCATCGCGAACACCATGCCGGTCGCGGCACAGGCCCGGCCGAGTTCGGTCGCGATCGTGGAGAGCTCGGACACGGAGGCACCCTCGCCACCGTGCTCGGTCGGCACCGCTGCCGCGAGCAGGCCGTACTCCCGCATCGCGGCGATGGCCTCGCGCGGGGGCCGGGCGTCGCGGTCGACCTCGTCGGCGAACTGTGCGGCGACCTCGGCCACCGCGCTCGCACGCTCGGCGAAGCGGTCGATGACCGACGGTGCGGGCAGGACCAGGGTCACGAGGCGAGCTCCGCGGCGGCGGTGATCGACTCGACGCTCGCGAAGGTGGACCGGTTCAGCACGGAGTCGGGGAACTCGACGTCGAGGTCCGACTCCACCGCGAGCATCACGTTGACGGTGGCGTGCGAGGTCAGGCCGAGGGCGTAGAGGTCGGCGATCGACGCGACGTCCCACGCGTCGACCGTCAGCCGGCCGTGCTCGGCGAGGGCGCGACGGACGGCCCGGTCGGTGGCCGGGTCGGCGATCGTCGCGGTGGTGCTGGAGGGGTTCGGGTCCTGTTCCATGACGGCAACCATAAAGAGGAACGGCCCTCGGGAAACCGCCGTGCGGGTGCGGGAAACCGCACCCCTGTCCGGAGCACCGGGTCAGCGCTCCGAGAGGGCCACCGCCGTCGCCACCGCGAGCCCCCGTTCGTGTGCCAACGAGACCGCGATCGGGCCGCACCCGATCGACTCCGCCAGGGCCGCGGCCGCCCCGGACAGCTCGACGGTCGGGGCCCCGCCGGCATCGAGCACGACGGCGACGTCACGCAGCGGGATCGCCTGGTCCGGAGCCGGCCGCAGCAGCTTCACGACGGCCTCCTTGCCCGCGAACCGGGCAGCGAGCCGCTCCGGGTCGTCGCCGGTGTCGGTGCGCTCCCGAAGGGTGAACACCCGGTCCAGGTACCGCTCGCCGTGCGCCGTCACGGCGTCGACGACGTCCTCGACCGCGGCGAGGTCGGTGCCGGTGCGGATGGTCATCACGAGGAGCAGGCTACGCACGAGTTCTCCACAGCGCATTCCCCGAGGGGCATGGGGCGCCGAGGGGATTCGTATGATCGTCGCCAGGGACCACCGAGGGGGAACGATGGCATCACCGTGGACGGGCATCATCGAGGACGCGCGGCACTACCCGTCGCCGCACAACTCGCAACCGATCGTCGTGCGCGTCGAGGACGACCGCACCGCGACCGTGTTCTACGACCTGCGACGGGGGTTGCCGGCGGAGTCGTTCGGCATCCCGTTCGGGCACGTCTGCGCCGGGGTGTTCCTGGCCGGGCTCGACGTGGTGGCACGGGCGCACGGGTTCACCGTGCAGGAACGGCTCGACCACGCCGAGATGGACTTCGGTCGGCTCAGCGCGGGTCCGGGTGACGACGGTCCGGGGCACGACGGGACGGCGGACGACCACCTGCACCGGCTGGGCACGGTGACGTTGCGTCCGCACGTGGTCACCGCGGACGACCGGGAGGCCCTGGCCGGCTTCCTCGCACGGCGCACCTCGCGCAGGCCCTACGACGCGACGCTCGTCGACACCGACGCGATCGAGGCCGCGTCCGACATCGCGTCGGCAGCCGGGCAGCGCTTCCGGACCACCGACGACCGGGCCACCGTCGACGAGATCGTGCGCGTCAACCAGGAGACCCTGTTCGACGACCTGCAGCACGACGCCGTGCACCACGAGATCCTGCACTGGCTGCGGTTCTCGAAGCGACAGGCAGCGGCCACCGGCGACGGGCTGTCCGCCGAGACGATGCTCATGCCCGGCCCGGTGCTCCGGTTCGCCATGGAGCACCGCGGACTCTGGCAGGCCCCGGGCATCGGCGGGGTCTTCCGCAGGGTGTACCTGTCCACCATGCGGGGCGTCCGACAGCTCGCCTGGCTCGAGGGACCGTTCAGCACCCCGGCCGAGTACGTCGAAGCCGGACGGGTCTTCATGCGCATCTGGCTCGAGTTCTCCGCACGCGGCATCGCCGTGCACCCCTTCGGGACCGTGATCACCAACCCGCGGTCACACGCCGCGTTCGTGGAACGCGCGGGCGTCGACGAGTCCGACGGGCGGATGGCCTGGATGCTGTTCCGCTTCGGACACAGCGACCCGCCACCCCTGGCACACCGCCGACCCGCAGCAGCGATGACCGTCGGGCGGACCCGGTGAAGCGCGCCGCGGTGTTCTCGGTGGTGAGGATCGTCGAGACCTTCGTCGCGCTGTTCATGCCCCGCGTCGGCACCCACAAGCTCCTGCTCACACCGGGCATCGAGCCGCTCCGCTGGACCCTCGGACGCTGGCGCGCATGGCGAACCGCGGAACGGGCTGCGAAGCGGGTCCCCGCGTACCGCGCGTTCCTGGCGGAGTCCGGACGCGCCTCCCGGCTCGACACCCGTGGCGGGATCGCCGCGGCGATCTCGGGACTCCCCGAGATGGACAAGGACTCCTACGTCAAGCGCTGGAGCATCCCCGAGCGCTGCATCGACGGACGCCTGCCCCGACGCGGAGTCGTCGTCGACGAGTCCAGCGGGTCGAGCGGCACCCCGACCAGCTGGGTGCGCGGCCCCGACGAACGCCAGGCCACCCGACAGCTGCTGCAGCTCGGGTTCTCCCGCACCGCGAAGGACCTGTCGAAGCAGCCCTTCGTGCTCAACGCCTTCTCGCTCGGGGCATGGGCCACCGGGATGAACGTGACCGCCTCGCTCACCGAGTCCTCCATGATCAAGTCGATCGGCCCGGACCGCGACAAGATCGTGCAGACGATGCGCGAGTTCGGCACCGACTTCACCTACATCATCTGCAGCTACCCACCGTTCCTGAAGGCCCTGTTCGAGGACGACCGGCTCGACTGGAGCCGGTACACGATCGTCGCCGCGTTCGGGGGCGAGGGCATCAGCGAGAACATGCGCGCCCACATCGAGCAGTACGCGCAGGCCGTGCTCGGCTCCTACGGGGCGAGCGACCTCGAGATCAACCTCGGCATCGAGACACCGTTCAGCGTGCAGCTGCGCCGGGCGATCGCCGCGTCACCGGAACTCTCCGCCGCCCTGACCAAGCAGGGCGAGTACGGGGTGCTGCCGATGGTCTTCCAGTTCAACCCGTTCGGCTACCTGATCGAGACGAACGACCTCGGCGAACTCGTCGTCACCATCGCCCGCTCCGAGAACATCAGCCCACGCATCCGCTACAACATCCACGACCGCGGACACGTGGTGCGGATGAAGGAGCTGCGGTCCGTGCTGCGGGCGACCGGACACGCGGCGCTCGCCGCCGAGGCCGAGCTCGACCTGCCGTTGCTGTTCCACTACGGCCGGTCCGACCTGTCGGTCGACTACAACGGGGCCGTCGTCGCACCCGACGTGGTGCGGGACGTCGTGTACGGCGACCCGGAGCTGCTCGAGGCCGTCGAGAACCACCGGCTGATCAGCTACGAGGACGACCGCGGTGACCGGCAGCTGCACATCGCGTTCCAGCTCGCCTCGGGTGCTGGCGGGTTCGACGCGGATGCCGCCCGGGGTGAGGTGATCGCGGAGCTGCGCCGGCTGAACAAGGACTTCTCGAACGCGATCCGCACGGCGCCGCCCGGCACGCTGCCGACGGTGGCGTTCTACCCGTACCGGACGGGGCCGTTCCGCGAGGACGGCAAGAAGCTCAAGAACGAGTACGTGTGGCAGCTGCCGGCCGGGTCGGTCGCGCAGTGGGACCTCGACCTGTCGTGGGTCGCGGCGAAGGAGGCCTGAGCCGAGCCGGTTCCGGCGCTAGTCGTACTGGGGCGGCCAGTCGAAGGGCGCCGGCAGGTGCGGGACCTCGCCGACGGTCGTGACGACGAGGACGATCTGGCGCAGGTCCGTCAGCTCGATCGAGCGCGGGTTGCCGATCCGCCGGTGCCCGTCGACCCACACCGTCAGTTCGCCGCGCAGGCCACCGACGTGCTCCGGACCGAGCGAGACGCCCCACTCGTCGAAGAACTGCCCGAGCGTGAACGTCTGCTCCGTCGGCGACTCGACGTGCACGATGCCCGACGTGTCGTGCGTGTGGATCTCCGCGGCGAACTTCCGGCTGTCCGAGTGCCCGACGTTCGCGGGGACGGTCACCGGTTCGTCGCCGTCCAGGATCGTCAGGTGCGTGTGCACGTGCTCGGCGAGTCGTTCGCCCCAGACGTTCCGGAGCCCGGCGGAATCCGCGCGACCCGTCAGGTCGGTGGGGCGTGGCCAGGGCGGAGCGTCGTGGGCGGTGACCTGTCCGGGTGCGGCACACCCGGACACCAGCAGGAGTGCGGCCGCCGTGACCGCGACGCTCCGCAGGTTCACCAGCGTTCGTGGACGCTCGCGCGGAACCAGGTGCCGTACAGGTCGTGCACGGTGGCGTCCAGTCCCTCGATCGGCGGCAGGTCGCCGGCTGCGGCGTTCGACCGGGCCTGCTCCGGATTGCGGGCGCCGGGGATCGCCGCGGTGACGCCGTCCTGCGCGATGATCCACGCGAGCGCCGCCTGCGGGACCGAGACGGCGTCCGGCAGGGACGCCGCGAAGGTCTGCGCGGCGCGCACCCCGTCGTCGTAGTCGACGCCGCTGAAGGTCTCGCCCTGGTCGAAGGCCTCGCCGTGGCGGTTGTAGTTGCGGTGGTCGCCCTCGGCGAACGACGTGTCGGTCGTGTACTTGCCGGAGAGCAGCCCCGAGGCCAACGGGACGCGCGCGAGGATGCCGACCCCGGCCTCCAGGGCCGCCGGCAGCACGCGGTCGAGCGGCTTGAGCCGGAACGCGTTGAGGATGATCTGGACGCTCGCGACGCCGGGCCGGGCGATCGCCGTGAGCGCCTGGTCGGCGGTCTCGACGCTGACGCCGTAGGCGGCGACCGAGCCGTCGGCGACCAGCGCGTCGAGGGCGTCGTAGACGGCGTCGTCCTCGTAGACCGGGGTCGGCGGGCAGTGCAGCTGCACGAGGTCGAGGGTGTCCTGCCCGAGGTTGCGGCGCGAGCGGTCCACCCACTCGCGGAAGTTCGCGGCGACGTAGTTCTCGGGGACCTGGTCGGCGCGACGGCCCATCTTCGTGGTGATGGTCAGCGGCACGTCGGGGTTCGCGGCACGCCACGCGCCGATGAGCTGCTCGCTCCGGCCGTCGCCGTAGACGTCGGCGGTGTCGAACAGGGTGACGCCCGACTCGACGGAGGCGTCCATCACGGCGTTCGCGTCGGCTTCGGAGACGGGGCCCCAGTCACCGCCGAACTGCCAGGTGCCGAGACCGATGGGGGAGACGGAGCGGCCGGTGCGGCCGAGGGTGCGACTCTGCATGGGTCCGAGCGTAGTCAGGCGCGCGCGGGCGGGGTTCAGCCGAGCGGGGTTCAGCCGATCGTGGAGACGCCGCGGCGCAGGAGCGCTCGCGCCGCCCGGGCGCGGGGGATGACCCACACGGCTGCCCACAGGGCCATCGCGCTCCACAGCAGGATGAGCATCGTCGTGATGAGCGTGCCGTGCTGGTCGCGCATCGACCAGGTCATCGCGATCCACAGCACGCCGAGGACGACCTTGCCCCAGCCGGCGCCCTCACGGTCGGCCTGGGCCTGGACGAGCGGGATCCACTGGTCCGCCGGGACGCCCGCGGGGACCTCGCCCTCGGCGATCCACTCGCGCACCGCGATCGAGCGTTCGTAGCCGCCCTCGGCGCGCCAGGCGCGGCGCTGCAGGACGACGGCGATCGTGGCACCAGCGACGGCGGTCGGGATGCCGACCGAGACCAGGACGGCGGTGGTCGCCTCGGTCCACGAGGACAGGACCAGCATGACCAGGACGACGGCGAAGGCAGCGCCCGTCACACCCGCACCGAGCAGGCGGAGCCGCCCGGCTTCGTCGAGGACACCGACTCCGACACCGTTCACGGGGAGAGCGTACCTGCGGTGATCGGGGGCCGGGTGCGTTCGTCAGCCCAGTGCCAGCAACCAGCACATGCCTGCGGCGGCGAAGGCCATCGCCCAGCTCACCAGGCTGCCGATCAGGAAGTACTCGGCCTGGTACCCGGTCGTCTCGCGGCGGATCTCGGGGAAGCGGACGATCCCCTTCGCGGCGATCAGCGCGGCGACGACGGGGAAGGCGCCGGCCAGCGAGAACCCGGCCAACAGCAGGCGCTCGATCGGGCCGATCATGCGTCCGCCCTTGAGGGTGACCGTGCCGTCCGTGTCCGTGTCCGCGTCCGTGTCGGCTCCGCGTGCCCGGGTGGTGCGGCGCCAGCCGAAGCGCTTCCGGCGCGTCGGCTCGGCCGCCACCGCACCGGGCCGTGCGTCGGGCGACAGCCCCGGCGGCAGCGCCTGGGCGACGACCACGTTGGCCGAGTCGACCAGGAACAGCGCGGAGCCGATGCCGGCGACGAGCGCCGCGAGCGGAACCGCTCCGACGAACGCCGGGCCGGCGTCACGGTGCCAGTCGACCACGAAGCCGGACGCGTCGGCAGCCGGCGCCCCGAGCAGCAGCACGGCGACGGCGACCGCGAGCAGGACGGCCGGCCAGGACCCCGAGCGGCGGAGCCAGGGGAGTGTCCGAGCGCCACTGCCGGGTGCGCCCCCGGACCGCACCGGGATCGTGGTCGCGACCCACAGGGCTGCGAGGACGACCGTGACCAGCACCGACCAGACCGCGAGGCCGAGGCCGAGCACCGCCACAGCCGTCACGGCGGCCCAGAGCAGGACGATCACCGTGGTGGTCAGCACGCGCCGTGGTGCCGCGTCGGTCCCGGTCCGTGCGCGGACGACGTCGGCGAGCCCGACGAGGGTCAGGAGGACTCCGGCGAGCATCAGCGGCCCCCGTCCCCGAGGACGCGCAGGCCCTCGACCAGGGCGGCGACGCCCGACTTCTGCACGGACTGGGACACCGCCGACGGGGTGATCCCCTCGTCCGCGGCGATCTGCGCCTGCGTGCGGCCCTGGACCAGACCGAGTGCGATCCGGCGCGCGCGGGGTGCGAGTCGCGAGACGACGTGGTCGCGGCTGAGGAAGTAGGCGTTCACGAGTCGCTCCGTCGTTCCGTGGCGGTCGTCGGCGTCGTGGTACCAGGACCGCAGGAACGCGGTCCGGCCGTCCTCGCGCCGGTGGGTCTCGTTGATGGCGTCCCGCGCCGACCACCAGCCCGGACCGTCCTGCAGCGGCCCGGCACCACCGGTGCCGATCGTCCGGACCTGCCCCCGGCCGATGCCGAGGCGGATCTGCACGGTCGGGGGGAGTGCGAGCGTCGCGGCCGTCGTCGCCACGAGGGCGTCGGTGAGCGTGCCGTAGATGACCTGGAACTCGTCGCCGACGGTGGCGCGCAGGGGATCGAGCGCGGGGACGTCAGCGGTACTGTCGAACGCGCGCTCCACGTCGTGCTGGGCTGCGGAGCGGTCCTCGAGCGTGCGGGAGTCGACCAGGTCGACGATCACGGCGATCACGGGCTCGGACTGCATGGGTTAAGCGTAGAGCTTCATATCGTCGAAAGTAAGTCTGGGGCTAAACTTCGTCGGCTGCCGTGACGCTCTAGGATCGTCGTGAGGGCCTTTAGCTCAGCTGGTAGAGCGCCACGTTTACACCGTGGATGTCGTCGGTTCGATCCCGGCAGGGCCCACCGAGAAGACCCGGGTTCAGCGCGTGGCCGGTCCGCCACCGGGACCGGCCGACGATCCGTCAGTCGCTGAGGGGGCACGGCCGGTCGGCTTCGAGGTCGCCGCCGGCTCGTTGATCCTCGATGTGCTTGCCGTGCCCGTGGACAGCAGGATCAGCGCGCGCGCCGTTGCCGAGCCGGCCTCGCAGCCGTAGACGACGAGCTGCAGGCCGGGTGACCCCTGGACGGCGAAGGTGTGGGCGTCGAACTCCAGCCGCCCGACCTCCCCGTGCTCGAACCGCTTCGCGGTGGTCGTCTTGCGCTGTACCCGTTGCGTGCTCCACCGTTCGGCGAAATCCGGGCTGGCGTCGTTCACTTCCGCGACGAGACGAAGGAGGCGCGGGTCGCTCCCGAACTCCGCGCTCGCCGCCCGCAGGCTCGCGACGGTTGCGTCGGCGGCGCGGGCCCAGTCGGCGTGGAAGTGCCGCGCCGTCGGGTCGAGGAAGGTCATCCGCACGAGGTTGTCGAAGCGTTCGAAGGTCGCGTACACCGCACGGGCCAGGGCGTTCGCGGCGACGACCTCGTGCGCGGGGTCGATCACGAACGCGGGGTGTGTCGACCACGAGTCGAGCAGCTGCCCGAGAGCCGGCGTCACCGACGTCGCCACGCGGGGGACTCGCGGCGAAGCAACCAGCCCTGCCAACGAGAACAGGTGGTCGCGCTCGTCGCCCTCGAGTTCGAGCCCGTCGGCGATGCCCTCGAGCACGGCGGCGCCGGGACTCACCTCCCGCCCTTGCTCGAGGCGCGTGTAGTAGTCGACGCTGAGGCCGCCCAGCACGGCGAGTTCCTCGCGGCGGAGCCCGGGCACGCGGCGGACACCTCCGCCTGGCAGTCCGAGCGACTCCGGGGCGAGTCGGCCGCGGACCGCGCGCAGGTAGGCGGCGAGGGTGAGGTCGTCGGCGGGCATGGGCACGGGACCAGGGTAGGTGGCAGGAGCTCCGCCTCCCTGGTCCTGCCGCACCCCGGCAGGACAGGGCGATGGTCGGGGGCTGCACGGCGTCGAGGGTGGGAGCATGGACACCAGCAGCGCACCCCAACCCGTTCACCCCTACCTCGGCCTCTGGGTCACCGCCGATGGCCGCATCCGCCACGAGCTGCGGCCCGACGGCCGCTACGTGGAGGCCCGAGGTGACCGTGAGGCGGCTTACGTGGGCACCTACGAGGTCGACGGCGACCACATCGACTACCGAGACGACACCGGCTTCACCGCGGACGGCGACTTCAGGGACGACGTCCTGCACCACGCGGGCATGGTGCTGCACCGACGGAAGGTCGTCCTCGTGACGGGCGCCTCGAGCGGCATCGGGCGCGCGACGGCGATCCGCCTCGCCGCGCCCGGCCACCCCGTCGTGCTCGGGGCCCGGCGCACCGACCGGCTCGACGAACTCGTCACCGAGATCGAGGGGGCGGGCGGTACGGCGATGGCAGTGCCGCTCGACGTCACCGCCCTCGCCTCGGTGCAGGAGTTCGCGGCTGCTGCCCGGGCACGCTTCGGGCGGATCGACGTGCTCGTCGCGAACGCCGGCGTGATGCCGTTGTCGCCCCTTGCCGCAGGCCTCGTCGACGAGTGGGACAGGATGATCGACGTCAACGTCCGCGGCCTCCTCCACAGCATCGCGGCGACACTGCCCACCATGCTCGCGCAGGGCACGGGCCACGTCGTGACGATAGCGTCCGTCGGCGCCTACGACGTCTCGCCCACGGCTGCCGTCTACTGCGGGACGAAGTTCGCAGCACGGGCGATCACCGAGGGGCTGCGTCAGGAGTCACCGCGTGGAATCCGTGTCACCACCGTGTCGCCCGGAGTCACCGAGTCCGAGCTCGCCGCAACGATCACCGACGCCTCCGCCGCCGCCGCGATGGTCGTCTACCGTGCCGAGTCGATCTCCGCCGACGCGATCGCCCGGGCCGTCTCCTACGCGGTGGCCGAGCGACCCGACGTCGACGTGAACGCGATCGTCGTGCGGCCTGCGGCCCAGCGTTGAGTTGCTCCCCAGTGTCGCCGCGAGCCGCCGGGCGCGGCCCGACGCGTTGCCGTCACCCCGGGAGGGCCATGTCTCGATCGGCGATCGTCATCGAACGCGAGAGGCTCTGCGTGTCCGGTAGGTCAGAGTGATCGCGGCGAGAGCGAGGACGACCGCTGCGGCTGCGGCAAGCCGGCCCACCTGCCGAGCGGCCAGCGCCAACTCGTACTGTCGTTTCGTCAGGACCACATCGGCGCCCTCGGGGGGGGGGGAGAAGAACACCGGCGCAACCTGGCCGGCCGGTGCCGGACGCCGCGCGAGCGAACGCCCGGCACCGCGGATCACCCCGAGATCTGGTCGAGTTCCCGCACGTCGTCCTCTGACAGCGTGATCGCCGCACCGGCGATGTTCTCGCGCAGGTGCGCCACCGAGGACGTGCCCGGGATGAGCAGCACGTTCGGGGAGCGCTGCAGCAGCCAGGCGAGCGCGACGGACATCGACGTTGCTCCGAGCCGGGCGGCGACCCGTGCGAGTGCCTCGGACTGCAGCGGCGCGAAGCCGCCGAGGGGGAAGAACGGGATGTAGGCGATGCCGTCGGACGCGAGCCGGTCGATGAGTTCGTCGTCCTGGCGGTTCGCCAGGTTGTAGCCGTTCTGCACCGACACGATCGGGGCGATCGTCCGTGCTTCCGCGACCTGGTCGGCAGTCGCGTTGCTCATCCCGAGGTGCCGGACCACCCCCTGCTGCTGCAGGTCGACCAGCGTCTCGAAGGCCTCGGCGATCCGTTCCTCCACGGGTCCCTCCGCGTCACCTGCTCGCAGGTGCACGAGGTCGAGCACGTCGACTCCGAGGGTCTCGAGGTTGTCGTCGATCTGCGCCCGGATCTCGTCCGGCTTCCGGGCGGCCGGCCAGCCGCCCTGCGCGTCCCGTCGCCCGCCCGCCTTGGTCGCGATGAGCAGGTCCGACCGGTAGGGGTGCAAGGCCTCGCGGATCAGGTCGTTCACGACCCGTGGGCCGTACGTCTCGGAGGTGTCGACGTGGGTGATGCCGCTTGCGACTGCTTCGCGGAGGGTCGCGATCGCGCCGTCGTGGTCTTTCGGCGGGCCGACGACCCAGGGGCCGGCGAGTTGCATCGCGCCGTACCCGAACCGGCTGACGACGCGATCGCCGAGTGTCCAGGTGCCGCCGGGGAGTCCCGCGGTGGTGGTGTTGGTCATGGGGTGCCCTTCACGGTCTTGTGGATCTGCGGTACGTGATCCACTCTGGGCAAGCTGCTTCCTGATGGGAAGGAGTTACCCAGAAGTGCGTAGGTACCCGGAGGACGCCATGGCGACGATGACCGCAGCGGAGAAGAAGGCCACGGCGAAGGCGGAGTACAACGCGTTCCTCGCGGCGTGCCCCAGTCAGCAGCTCCTCGGCAGGGTCTCCGGAAAGTGGGTCACCCTGGTGCTGTCCGCACTCGGGAGCGGTCCCGACTGCGACGGCGACCCGCGCCCGATGCGGTACTCCGAGCTCGCGCGGGTGCTCGCCGGGGTGAGCCCGAAGATGTTGACGCAGACGCTCCGGTCCCTCGAGCGCGACGGCCTCGTCGTACGGACCGCGATCGCGACGGTCCCCGTGTCCGTGACCTACGAGCTCACCGCACTCGGACTGTCGCTGCACGAGACCGTCCGCCAGCTCAAGCGCTGGTCGGAGGCCCACCGTGACGACGTCGCCGCGCACCAGGCACGGTTCGACGCCGACGAATGACCCGTGGTCACGTGGCGGCCGCAGTCCTGTGCACCCACCGCTCCTGACCCGTAGGCTTCCAGGCGGACCGACCGGTGCACGGGGCGCACGGTGGGATCCGAGCGGGAACCACATGTCCATCACATCCAGGATCACCACCGCGGGGACGGCGACCGTGATCGTCGTGCTCGCACTCTCCGGCTGCGCCGGAACCGGCACCACGGCACCGGGGACGGAGCGGGCCGCAACGCAGTCGCCGGCGCCGACACAAGCGCCGACACAGGCACCGACGGAGACGCCGACCGCGCCAGCCACCGCCGACTCCGCCACGAAGGACCTCACGTTCGAGGACGGCGACGCGCTCTCGGCGAGCATGCTGCCCGCGTTCGGGCTCCAGGTCTCGGCGCTCGACGGCTGGGAGCAGACCGGCGAGGACCCGACCACCGGGTCGCGGGAGTACACGAACGCAGAGGGCTCCGTGGCGACGATCACGCAGCAGCGGCTCACCGACCTCGACCCGACGATCGGGGACCGTGCAGCCACCGAGCAGCTGTTCACGGCCGCGGGGCTGCCGGCCGACCGGCTCGAGGAGCAGCTCCTGCCGACGATCACCGGCGGGACCGCGCAGTTCCTGTCGATCGCCGGGCACAACACGGACGGGTCCTGGTCGGCGACCGTGGCGCGGGCGTTCGCCAAGCCCGGCGCAGCACTCATCGTGAAGGTCCGGACGACCTCACAGGATGCGCTCCGTCCCGACCTGCACGACATCCTGGTCAACGCGCAGGTGGTCGTCGCCTGACGGAGCAGGAGACGGAAGACGACACGGACCGGAGGCCCGGTGCCAGCTGGCACCGGGCCTCCAGTCCGTGTCGTGCCGACCCCGGGACGGTGGCCGGCCTGTCGAGTTCGTCGAGCCGGGCGAGCGGCAGCGTCGATCCGATGTGCTCGCGGGGGTCGCCACGGACGATGACCGCAGCGGGAGCCGCAGCGGATCCCGGTTCGGTCCCCGCGGCGGGTCGCCACACCACGTCGTCCAGGAACTCGACCTCGTCGTCGATGCGGAACCAGCCGCCTTCGAAGCCGTCGACAGCGGCGTCGGGATCGGCGCGGCGCGTGGTCGTGGTCACGTCGGTCATCCCGGCAGCAACCGGGCGCGCATCGGCACCGCCGCTTCGGGGGCCGGTGCTGCACGTCGTGCGCTGGACGGTGCTGATCGGCGTGTCCCTGGCGCGTGGAGATCGCGCCGACGCGGACACCGGTTCGTCGGGAGCGGTACTGTTCCCCTTCGTGAGTGTTCGTCGCCGTGCTTCCCGTGTCGTCTCCATCGGGGTGGTCGCAGCCCTGGCAGCGTCGTTGACAGGGTGCGGCGAGGGAGCCGGCGTCGACAGCGACTACGCGAAGATCTGCCGCGACAACGCGACCGAGAAGCGGTTGCCGGACGACGACTGCAACAACCACGGCGGACACGCCGGCTGGTACTTCCTGCCGCTCTTCGCCAACCGTGCCACCAGGGTCCCCGGTGTGGGGGAAGCGGTCTCCGGCGGCACGAGCGCCCTGCCCGCCGGGAAGACCGCGAAGGCCGGCGTCTCGTCCCGTGGGAGCTCCGTCACCAAGGGTGGCTTCGGCGGAGCCGGCGGACACGGTGGGTTCGGCGGCTGATGGAGCGCATCGAGTTCCCCGAGCGTCCGGACTGGCGGCGCCGGATCCAGCAGACGGGGCTGATCTACTCGCGGTCCGTCCGCGACGACGGCACGCCCGTCGAGTACTGGAACGAGACCGCCGCGTACGTCTTCACGCTGCCGGAGGTCGAGGCGCTCGAGCGGCAGACCGAGGAACTGCACCGGATGTGCCTCGAAGCCGCGCGGTACCTCGCCACCGGCGCCCTCGGCACGCTGGGCCTGACACGAGCCGGGTTCGACCTCGCCGCCTGGTCGCTCGAGCACGAGGAGCCCGACCTGTACGCGCGGTTCGACCTGGCCTACGCCGGGGACGGTTCACCCGCCAAGATGCTCGAGTACAACGGGGACACCCCGACCGGGTTGATCGAGGCATCGGTCACGCAGTGGCACTGGATGCAGGACCGGCTCGCGACCGGCGAACTGTCCGCCGGTACCGACCAGTGGAACGGCATCCACGAGGCGATGGTGGCGCGCTGGCGGACACTGCTGCACGAGTCCCTGCGCGCCGAGGACGGCGGCCGACTGTTCGTGGCGCACTCCGACCTCGACACGGCGGGCGAGGACTGGGACACGGTGGCCTACATGCGCGACCTGGCGGGGGAGGCCGGGTGGGAGCACACCGGCATCGAGATGAAGGACATCGGCTGGCACGCGACGGCCCGTCAGTTCGTCGGCGACCAGGAGCCGGCCGGTTCGTCTCGGAGCGTGTTCACGCTGCCGGGGGACGAGCCGGGGACCCAGTACCCGGTGATCCGCAACCTCTTCAAGCTGTACCCGTGGGAGGACCTCGTCTCCGGGGACGACCGGGCGCAGGGCGACCAGGAGTTCGGCGCCTTCCTGGTCAGCGACCGCGGGCGGCTCGGCCGCTGGTACGAGCCGGCGTGGAAGATGTTCCTGTCGAACAAGCTGCTGCTCGTCGCGCTCTGGCGCTTGTTCCCCGGCCACCCGAACCTGCTGCCGGCCTTCGCGGACGGTCCGAACGGCATGCGCGACTTCGTCGTGAAGCCCGTGTTCGGGCGCGAGGGCGACGGCATCGCGGTGCACCGGGCCGACGGTTCGGTCACGACGAACGGTCGCGAGTACCGGCGCGCCGGCACCGGGGCCGAACGGGTGTGGCAGCAGTACCACGAGCTCCCGGACTTCCCGGGGTCGAACGGGCACAACCACCCGGTGCTCGGGTCGTGGGTCGTCGGCGGCGAGTCCTTCGGCGTCGGCATCCGTGAGTCCGACGGGCCGATCACGGACTACTGGTGCCGGTTCGCCCCGAACATCATCGCGGTCTGACGCCGGTCAGTCGACGATCTCGCCGCGTTCCTCGGGCGGGAGCGCGACGAGCCGTTCCCGCCACCGGCGCAACGCCTCCGGGGTGAGCCGCGTCCACTGGGTCTCCTCGCCGACCACACGGAGCGGGAGGGCGCTTCGGCCTGCTGCTGCCATGACGACAGCCGACGAACGGCTCAGCGACCGCGGCCGACCAGAGCCCGCCACCGCGGCTGTTCCGAGACGACGACGGCGATGCAGAGGACCGTGACGGCGATCGCGACCGCTGTCGGCCACACGGCCCAGGCCGCGACGACGGCCCCCACCAGGTGCGCGAGGACCGACCCGATCGTCACCGCTCCGGGTGCCGCGACGGGCGGGTCGCCGCCGGGGCGATCGCCCGGGGTGCCGAAGACCGCGGGCGGCACGACGAGGAAAAGGACGGCGGCGATCGCGAGCACCGGCGAGTGGGGCCAGAGCGTCCACGGCACGGCCACCCACGCGACGAGCTCCGCCAGGAACCGCAGGCCGCCACGGAGCGGGTCGTGACCGACGGGCCTCGACGGGCGCGCCGCCGTGGTCACGGTCACGGTGTCGTCGCGGCACGGAACCCGCGATCCAGGAAGTCGACCATCCACGTGGCACTCGCGTCGACGTCCGTGTCCATCTGGAACCCGCCCGATGCCTCGATCGTGGCGAACCCGTGCAGCACGCTGCGGAGCACCCGGAGCGCGTGGACCTCGTCGGCCGGGTCGAGCGGGTAGTCGCGGAGCGCCGCGGCGAAGGACGCCAGGGTGCGGCCGAGTGCGACCGCCAGGGGGTCCTCGGCGCCGGTCGGCCGGATGCTGACGGCCGCCTGGTACCGCGCCGGGTGCTCCTGGACGCTCCGGCGCACGGTCTGCACCGCCGCCTCGAGGGCCCTGCGACCGCTGCGCCCCTGCATGGCGTCGCGGAGTGCGTCGCCGAGCTCGTTCGCGCCGAGGATCGCGATCCTGCGGGTGAGGTCGCCGAGTCCGTCGACGTGCTTGTACAGCGACGGCGCCTTCACCCCGAGGCGGTCGGCGACGACGCTCATGCTCAGCTGGGCCAGGCCGATCTCGTCGGCCAGCGTCGCCGCGGCCTCGGTGACGGTTGCCGGGTCGAGCCCCGCCCTAGGCAACGGGACCTGCGACGGGCAGCGTGCGGGCGAGGAACGGCAGCAGCAGGGTGAGGACCGCAGTCGGGGTCTCGGTGTGGGGGTAGTGGCCGGCACCGTCGATCACGGCGAGTTCCCCGAGGCCGTCCGGCAGGTCGGCGACGATCCGCTCGCCCTCGGCGCGGGGCACGGCCCAGTCCGGATCGGCACTGCCCTCGACGACCAGCACGGGGCACCGGACGGCGCCCAGCTGCTCGCCGGCGTCGGCGGGTGAGGTGCGGGTCATGGCACGGAGGACCGCCATCCTTTCCGGCTTCCGCAGGGTCGTTTCGATGCGGCTGCGCTCCGTCGCCCAGTCGGCGGGCTTGGTGGGGACCGCGATGTCGAGGTACGCGAGCCAGCCGGGCAGGCTGCCGTTCGTCATGACCCGCGCGAGCTGGACGGTGCCGGCGCGGTGTCGGCGGTTGCGCAGGAGTCCGCCCAGGTCGACGGACTGCTTGCGCGTGAACGGCGCCAGTTCGACGATGCCCGCCACCAGGTCCGGGGCGGTCGCCGCGGCGATCGTCGCCGCACCTCCGCTGATGGACTGCCCGACGACCACGGCCGGGCCACCGAGGTGACGGGCGACCGCGACGAGGTCGCGTGCGATGTCGGCGCGCTCGTAGCCGGCCCACCCGGTGCTCGAGTCGCCGCACCCGCGGAGGTCGACGTTCGCCACCCGGTAACCGGCCGCGACGAGCTCCGGCACGACGAAGCGGTAGGAGTGGCGGCTGTCGCCCATGCCGTGGGCGAGGACCACGAGCGGCCCTGATCCGGAGAGGTCGTAGGCGATCGTGCCGCCCTCGGTGTCCAGGTGTTCGAGCATGACGTGGCTCCTTCGGCTACGGGTAGTAACTCAAAGGCTAATGCTCGTAGCCATAAAGTCAAGACCACTTCGTCGGCGGGAACGTGCCGGTCCTGATCACGGTGTTCCTGTTCAGAAGGGCAGGCGGACGGACGTGGATCAGTCGCGGACTCGGATGGTCGCGGCGCCGGACGGCAGGTCGCGCACCGCTTGGACGTCGTCGACGGCGCCGATCGGCACGATCCCCGGGAAGCTGCCGACGTCCGTGTAGTACAGGACGATCGACTGGTCCGGCACGTAGTAGGCGATCGTGCCCACCGGCGCATCGCTCGTGCTCGGTGCGCCGGTGGTGTCGAGCGGCGCGGGGAGCCGAGCGATCTGCTCCTGCCCGCCGTGGTCGGAGAACGTCAGCGTCGCCGGCAGCTGGGCGGCCAGCGCGCGCGCCGTCGCACTCTCGGTCAACCGGCCGGTGAGGGTCTCGCCGTCGAGTTCGATGGTGGTGCGCACGGGGTCGGCCTCCGTCGGGGCGGTGATCGTGGGAGCTGTCGTTGCCGACGCAGGCGCAGACGCAGACGCAGGCGTCTCCGCGTGCTCGACGCCGCTGCACCCGGCGAGCGCCCCCACCACCAGCGCGAGCGGGCTCAGCGCGACCAGCGGACCCAGGGGGGGGCCGGCGTCTGGTGCGGATGTGCATCGGGGCTCCCTTCGTTCGTGGACACCACCATCGAAGCTCCACCACCACCCACGCAGTGAGGCTCCGGCGAAACGGGGTCCTGCAGAACCTCCCTGTCCGCCGGACGATGCCCCTACCGTCGGTCCGTGACCACGACGACCTCCGACCTCCCCATGACCGACCGGGCGACCGACGGCCGACTGCCCTGGCTACCGCTGTCCCTGCTCGCCGCGATCGGGTTCCTCCTCGTCGCCATGGAGACGATGCCGGCCGGGCTGTTGCCCGCGATCGCCGACGGGATGGGCACGAGCGAGGGCACGGTCGGCCTGTTCGTCAGCGCGTACGCGATGGGCACGGTCATCGCCACGGTCCCGGCGATCGCCCTGACCCGCGGGTTCCGTCGCAAGCCGCTCATCGTGGCCGCCATCGCCGTGCTGCTCGTCGCGAACACCCTGACCGCGTTCGCGCCGGACGTCGCGGTCGCGCTGGTCACCCGGTTCGTCGCCGGCGCGATGTCGGGGACGATCTGGGGCATGTTCGCCACCTACGCCCGGCGAATCAGCCCGGCCCGCTTCGCCGGGGTGTCGCTCGCGATCGTCTCGACGGGCGCGCCGGTGGGGTTCGCGCTGGGCACCCCGCTCGGGTCCTTCATCGGCAACTCCCTGGGCTGGCGGTCGTCGTTCGTCGGGCTGAGCCTGGTCGGCGTGGTGGTCCTGGCGCTGATCGCGCTGTTCGTGCCGGATGCCCCGGGGCAGACGAGCGCCGCGAAGCTGTCCGTCGTGAAGGTGTTCCGGATCCGCGGCATCGCGGTCATCCTCGCCGTGATCGCGACGTGGATGGTGGCGCACAACACGATCTACACGTACATCTCGCCGTACCTGCGGGCGACCGGCACCGACCTGAGCGCCGGGCTGGTGCTGCTCGTCTACGGGATCGCCGCGATCCTCGGCGTCGTCGTCACCGGCGCCCTGCTCGACCGGCACCCCCGACCCCTGCTGCACGGCAGCGTCGGCCTGTTCGTCCTGGCCGGCGTGGTGCTGCTCGTGGGGCACACGTCGCCGGTCGCGGTCCTGCTGGCCGCGGGCCTGTGGGGCATCGGCTTCGGCGGTTCGTCGACGCAGCTGCAGGCCGCCCTGACGACCGCCGGCGGCGAGGACGCCGACGTCGCGAGCGCGTTCCTGCCGGTCGCGTTCAACATCGCGATCTTCGCGGCCGGCCTGTTCGGTGCCGCCCTGCTGACGGCCTTCGACGGGCTGGTGCTCGCCGTCGTGATGATCGTGTTCGGGGCGGTCGCGGCGATCCTCACCGTCATCGGTCGCGGATCGGCGTTCCCCGCGAAGCTCTGACGCGCTCGATGAACGCGACTGCGACCGCCGGCTGCGATCATGTCCGGGTGCACCACGACCAGGACCACCCACGCCCGGACGTCACGACCGTCGAGGTCATCGGCGGCCCGGAACCGGTCACCGTGACCCTGCACCCCGCCGACAGCGGGTGGGCTGCGGTCTTCGATGACCACCGGCGACGCATCCTGGAGGCCCTCCCCGGCTCCGGCGCGGACGCCCCCGTCGTCGAGCACATCGGCTCCACGGCCGTCCCCGGCCTGGCCGCGAAACCGATCGTCGACATCGTGGTCGCCGTCGCGGACGTCACCGCCGAGGCCACGTACCTCGACCAGCTCCTGGCGGCCGGGTACGAGCTCCGTGTCCGCGAGCCGGGCCACCGCCTGGTCCGGACGCCGGCCCGTGACGTCCACGTGCACGTCTACGAGCGAGGCGCGACGGCGGTCGACGAGTACCTGCTCCTCCGTGACCACCTGCGCGCCGACGCCTGTGACCGGGCGCTGTACGAGCGCACCAAGCGGGAGCTGCTCGGCCGGAGTTGGGACGACATGAACGCCTACGCCGACGCGAAGACGGCCGTCATCACCGCGATCAAGGAGCGGGCGCGTCGGAACCGCGCGTCCTGAGACGCGGGGTCGCCGCCGGTCAGGAGATCGCCAGCCCCGCGAGCAGGTGCTGCACCCGCGCGCGCACGTCGTCGCGGATCGGCCGGACGGCGTCGAGGTCGAGCCCCGCGGGGTCGGTCAGCTCCCAGTCCTCGTAGCGCTTGCCCGGGAACACCGGACAGGCGTCCCCGCACCCCATCGTGATGACGACGTCGGCGGCCCGGACGGCATCGGTGCTGAGCCGGGCCGGCTGCTCGTTCCGGATGTCGATGCCCTCCTCGAGCATCGCCGCGACGACCACGGGGTTGAGCTGCTCGGCCGGTTCGGAGCCGGCGCTCCGGACGTCGACGCGGCCACCGGCCAGGTGCTGCAGGAAGCTGGCGGCCATCTGGGAACGGCCGGCGTTGTGGACGCAGACGAACAGGACGGTGGGCATGCGAGGTGCTCCGATCAGAGGACGACGGCGCCGAGCAGGCCGGCTCCGATGACGACCGCCCACGGGGGAGCGGACCAGCGGGTGAGGGCGATGAAGGCGGCCACGGCGAGCGCCAGTGCGGGTGCCGAGCGGACCCCCTCGGTGATGACCGGGTCCCAGAGCGCCGCGGCGAGGAGCCCGACGACCCCCGCGTTCACGCCGGCCAGCACGCGCCGGGCCCACGGCAGAGCGCGGAGCACGTGCCAGAACGGCAGTGCGCCGACCACCAGGAGCGCCGCCGGCAGGAAGATCGCGACGAGTGCCACCGCGGCGCCGACGAGCCCGCTCGGGCTGCCGTCGGCGACGGCGCCGAGGTACGCGGCGAAGGTGAACAGCGGCCCGGGCACGGCCTGTGCGGCGCCGTACCCGGCCAGGAAGTCCGCATGGCCCACCAGGTGGGTTGCCACGGTCTGCGACTCGAGCAGCGGCAGGACGACGTGGCCGCCGCCGAAGACGAGCGAACCCGCCTGTGCGAAGACCCCGAACAGGCGCACGGCCCCGGTGCCGCTCGCGGCGACGGGTGCCGCGACGAGCAGGGCGGCGAACGCGACGAGCGCCGACACCGCGACCCAGCGGGGGAGCCGCACGGCGACCTCGCTGACGGCGACGTCCTCGGCCGGGCCCACCACCCGGCCCAGCCACAGCACGCCGACCACGGCGCACGCCGCCATGACCGCGACCTGCGCCGCCGGGCCGGGAACGAGCAGCACCACGATCGCGGCGGCGGCCGCGATGGTCGCCCGACGGCGGTCCGGGGTGAGCGAGCGCGCCATGCCGAGCACCGCCTGCGCCACCACCGCGGCGGCGGCGGCCTGCAGCCCGAGCAGCCACCCGGCACCGGCCAGGTCGGGCGCGCCGGACACGAGCAGGGCGAACGCGACGAGCAGCACCGCGGACGGCAGGGTGAACCCGCACCACGCGGCGAGGAGTCCGAGCAGCCCGGCGCGCTGCAGCCCGAGTGCCATCCCGACCTGGCTCGACGCGGGTCCGGGCAGGAACTGGCACAGCGCGACGAGGTCGGCGTAGGCGTCGTCCCGCAGCCAGCGGCGACGCACCACGAAGGCCTCGCGGAAGTACCCGAGGTGCGCGACCGGCCCGCCGAACGAGGTCAGCCCGAGCCGCAGGAACACCAGGAACACCGATGCTGCGGACGACCGCAGGGGCTCGGGGCTCGTCGTCACCCGCTCATCTTGACGACGGCAGATGGTTCAGTCAACATTGAACCGATGAACACCCGGCGGCAGGACCTCGAGCGGCGTGCGGCGCAGCATGCCGCCCTCGGCGACGTCGCCCGCCTGGCGATCGTCGACCTGCTCGCCACGTCCGACGCCAGCCCGAGCGAGGTGCGGGCCGCCCTCGGGCTCTCCGGGCCGCTCCTGGCGCACCACCTGCGCGTCCTCGAGCAGGCCGGTCTGGTCACGCGACGCCGCTCCGACGGCGACGGGCGACGCAGCTACCTGCACCTCGAGCCGAGCGGTGTCCCGCACGGTTCGGCAGCGGTGCCGGGCCCGGTGTCCCGCGTGCTGTTCGTCTGCACCGGCAACTCCGCGCGCTCCCCGCTGGCCGCGGGCGTCTGGGCGCAGGTCAGCGAGATCGGCTCGCTGTCGGGCGGGACGCGTCCCGCGGCCGCCATCGCACCCGGGGCGGTCGCCGTCGGGGAACGCCACGGCCTGGACCTCGGCCGCCACGTCCCGCGTGCCTTCCGCGACCTCGTCGCCGACGGCGACCTGGTCGTCACGGTCTGTGACCGCGCGCACGAGTCGATCGACGACGGCGACAGCCTGCACTGGTCGCTGCCGAACCCCTCGCGCGTCGGCACGGCGGACGCGTACGAGGCCACCTACGCGGACCTGAAGTCCCGCGCCACCGCGCTCGCTGCGCGCCTCGCCGCCTGACGCGGCCCACGAACGGAACGCCCCGATGAGATCCCCCCTCCTCATCGGGGCGTTCTCCTTGCTCCGCCGACTGCGGACGGGAGGCACGGGGCGGGCCTGCACCGAGCCTCCCGTCCGGTCCGTGGTGTGTGCACGGCGGCGCGCGCGTTCCTGGGAGCGCCGGAGGCGAGGCCGGTTTACCTTGTCGGCCAACGGGGCAGGCAGGGGCCCCGAGGGCGAAGGCGGCCGCATGGCCTGGATCAGGGACACCGTGACGGCGCGAGAGCGCCACCGGGCCACGGTGCTCGGTGTCGCCGCACTGCTCGTTCCGGCAGCCCTGGTGATGCCGGCGGCCCTGCTCGTGTCCGAGTCGGCCGCGGCGGCCGACGTCCCGCCCGTCAACCCCGTCACCGTGCCGGTGGACGGGCACCCGGCGAACCAGGGGTTCCTGGTCTTCGTCGAGGGCGACGTCGAACTCGCAGCGGACGAGGCCGAGGGCACGCTCGCCGCCGGCGGTGACCTGGCCTTCGAGACCAGCTACAACATCGGTGCGGGCAACCCGCCCGCGAACGCCCTGACCCTGCCGGGGGAGAGCCGTCCCACGTTCCTGTACGTCGACGGTGGCATCCGGTTCCCGTCGGAGCAGTCGGCCGTCCTCCGCGTGCTGAACGGCGGGTACGCCCACGTCGGCGACACGGCGACCTACGACGCCTTCGACACCGACCAGAACGGCGCGACGATCGACTACCGGCTCGCTCCGGAGGGCACCACCGCCGAGACGTTCCCCCGCATCGAGGGGACCACCCGGCAGCCCGCGAGCTCCGTCCCGACGATGGCCGACCCGTCGGTGCTGGACTTCGCGTCGTCCTTCGCCCGCTACCGCTCCCTGTCCGCCGACCTCGGGACGTGCCCGGTGACGACCGTGCTCCACGACGCCGCAGGCGCGCCCCTGGCGACGCCGATCGCGCCGGGGACGGCCGCGTACGCCGACGTCCAGCCCGGCGTCACGAACGTGCTGACGGTGGCGGCCGAGGACCTCGACGCCCTCGACCTGCTGACCTTCGACGGTCTGCCCGGCCCCGGATCGCCGCTCGTCGTGAACGTCACCGGGACGACCTTCGACGGTTCCGTCCCGAACCTCGCGAACCTGACGAACGCGCACGCGCCGTTCGTGCTCTGGAACTTCCCGGACGCGATCACCGTGCACGTCACCGGTGCCGACGTCCTCGAGGGCACGATCTACGCTCCCCGGGCCGACCTGCGGTGGGACGTGACGCAGAACGTCGAGGGCAACGTCGTCGCGGCGTCGTTCACGCACGGGGTCCCGACCGCCGCCGGTCCGGTGCCTCGCGAGATCCACGGGTTCCCGTTCTCGACGACGGTGTCCTGCCTGTCGACCGACGCCGTCGAGGGAGACCTCACCCTGGTCAAGCAGGTCGTCGGCGGCGACGCGGACCCGGGCGACTGGACCCTGACCGCGACCGGACCGACCACGGTCTCCGGCACGTCGGGCAGCGATGCGGTGACGGGTCGACCGGTGCCGCCGGGGGACTACACGCTGACGGAGTCGGGCGGCCCCGACGGCTACGAGGCGGGGGACTGGACCTGCACCGGCGCGCCGGTGACCGACGGGGTCGTCACGGTCGCGGACGGCGATGACGTGGTCTGCGCCATCGTGAACACGGCGGTGCCGGACGACGGGGGCGGAGGCGACGGCGGTGGTCCTGGCACCGGCGACCCCGGTGACGGCGAGCCCGGTGGCGGTGGCGGTGGCGGCTCCGGCGGCCCGACCCCCGGACCGGGAGGGATCGGCACGGGCGACCAGGGCGACGACGGAGGACCCGGCACGGACGGTGGCGTCGACACGGCGCCGAACGCCGGTGTCGAGCCCGGTGGCGGGACGGGCGCCCTGGCCGCCACGGGAGCCGATCCGCTGCGCGTCGCGGTGCTCGCCGTCGCGATGCTCACCGTCGGCGGGACGCTCGCGGTCGTGCGTCGGCGTGGACGGCGGGTCGGTGCGCCGGACCCTGGTCGATGAGCGCGGCGACGGATCGGGACCGGGTCGGTCCTGTCCGGTTCCGGCGGATCCTGTGCACGTCTGAGTCGTGGTCGTCGTACAGTCTCCGGAAGCTACCCCGCCGGACCCTACCGGCGGGTGCCCGACCCCCCGTTACCGGGCTGGCCTCGTCATGACCACCGCGTCGAACCCGACGGCGTCGTAGCGCGAGGACGTCTGCTCCTGACCCGAACTCGTGGCAGACGTCCTCGCACCTTCGACCGCGTCGTCCGCTCCGGTCAGCGGTGCCCGACACCGGGAGCCGCAGGCACCGACGGCGGCGACGACCACCACGTGGACGTGGAAGTGGCCGACCAGCCCGAGGGCTGATCGGCCACGTTACGTCGTCCGACGACTAGCGGTCGGACGCCTCGACGACGCAGCTCTCGACCTGCTCGGCGGCCTTCGAGTCGTCGGCGAACGGCGTCGGCGCGTCCGAGGTGGTGGTCGTCTCGTCGGCGACGGCCTGCTTGGCGATGTCGTTCACGGCGTACAGCGGGCCGTCGAAGTCGTCGGCCGTGGGGTCGGCGGTGGTCGCCCAGATGGTGACCTCGTCGTCGTTCGAGTCGTTGCTGTCCGCGGGGACGATCGCCGCACCGAGGTACCAGCCGCCGTCACCCTTCTGGATGTTCGCGAACTCGGTGGTGTCGTGCGACCCGACCGCCTTGTCGATCATGTCGACGGCGGCACTGGCGGCCACGTCGCACTGGGCCGACTGGGACTTCTCCTCGGAGCCGGGGACCTTGCCGACGGGGTTGATGTTCTGCGCTCCGCCGGGGTCGCAGGCGGTGAGCAGCAGGGCTACGGTGGCGGCGCCGAACAGCGCCGTGACGGTCTTCGCTCGCGTGGACATGGCCCTGAACGTAGGCCGCCCGCGGTGGGCGGCGATTCAGCCAGGAGCGTCCCCCGACGACGGAGGGGAGGCCCGGCGCACGTCGTGCCCCGGGCCTCCCGCCCGTCACCTGGTCCCGTTGCCGGACCGGCGTCCCGTCACAGGATCGGGGTGCCGCCGGTGACGGCGACCCGCGCGCCGGAGACGTAGCTGCCGTCGTCACTGGCGAGCAGCACGTAGACGGGTGCGAGCTCGGCCGGTTGGCCGGGACGGCCGAGCGGCGACTGCTTGCCGAACTGCTCGACCTCCTCCGGCGGCATGGTCGACGGGATCAGCGGCGTCCAGATCGGCCCGGGGGCGACGCTGTTCACGCGGATCCCGCGGTCCCCGAGCAGCTGCGCGAGCGCTGCCGACAGGTTCGCGACGCCGGCCTTCGTGACGTCGTAGGGGGCGAGGTTCGGCTTCGGGTTGTCGGAGTTCACCGAGCTGGACCCGATGATCGACGACCCCGGGCCCAGGTGCGGCAGTGCAGCCTTGACGAGGTGGAAGTAGGCGCTGAGGTTCGTCGCGAGGGTGTGGTCCCACTCCTCGTCGCTGATCTCCTCGATCGTCTCGTGGGTCATCTGGTAGGCGGCGTTGTTCACGAGGACGTCGAGCCCGCCGAGCTCCGAGACCGCCTGGTCGATGACCGATCGGCAGTACGCGGGATCGCTCACGTCGCCCGGGAACAGCACGGCCTTCCGACCGGCTTCCTCGATCCAGCGCTTCGTGTCCTGCGCGTCGTCCTCTTCTTGCGGCAGGTAGCTGATCAGGACGTCCGCACCCTCGCGGGCGAACGCGATCGCGACGGCCTTCCCGATCCCGCTGTCCCCGCCGGTGATGACGGCACGCTTGCCGGTGAGCTTGCCGGAGCCGCGGTACGACTCCTCGCCGTGGTCGGCCTTCGGCGTGAGTTCCTGCTCGCTCCCCGGGGGCTGCTGCTGCTCGGTCATGTCTCTCCCTGTGGTCGGTTTCCCTGGACGTCCCCGATCGTCTGCGACCCCCACTGGGCACCGGCTCAGGCTCCGGGCGTACCCCATCCGGAAAGCGAAGATGTGTGCCGCGCGCGACGGCGGCCTACCGTGGCACCGGATCAGGGAACCGTCACCGCGACGGATGCTCCTCTTCACCAGGGAGCAAGTGTGAAGTACGTGAACTACGCGGGCACCGTCCGTGTCCTGACGAGCGACACGATCGCGGAAGCGGTGATCCGGTACGCGGCCGCACTGCACCAGAGCCGGCTGAGCGACGTCGTGTCGATCCCGACCGCGGACGACTTCGGGGTGGCGAGCACCGTCGAGGTGCTGCTGGCCCCGGCGATCCCGGTCGCCGTGGAGCCCGCGCCGGACGACGTCCTCGAACCCGAGGGCGAGGCCTTCCTGCTCGAACTCGGTCGGCGTACCGAGGCCGTGCTCGCCGTCGACACCAACGCGTCGCCGCCGGACTTCGGGCGCTGAGCCGGCGCTGCGCAGGCGCTCCGCAGGGTTGCTCCCTACGCCACCGGCCCCTCGGTCAGGTCCGATCGGGTGTCCGCGTGGATCACCTCGTCGTGGTCGAATGTCAGCGCGGCGGCGCGCAGCCGCGCCACGAACACGGTGTCCTCACCCTCGAGTTCGTCCTCCTCGGCGTCCTCGACGACGAGCTGGCTCGACGGACCGATCAGCACCTTGGTGGTCGTCATGGTGCCGTCGGCGGCCACGGCAGGGATCGCCACGGTGTCCGCCCGGCTCCCCCCGGCCAGGGCAGCGGCGTACTCGATCACGGCGTCGGCCACGTCGTCGCTCGTCAGGATCGTCGAGCGGTCGTACTGGATGTACTTCATGTTCGACCTCCTGCAGCACAGCCAACAGCGCGCCGGCTGGTCGCCGTACAGGAACGCGGCGCGTCGCGCGTTGCGCAGACGCCGCGTTGTCGGGAGGATCATCACGTGCCCGAGACGATGCACCGCATGCAGCGGGAGATCCAGACCGCCGAGCCGTCGGTCGCGGCCGAGGCGATGGCTCGGACGCACATCACCCACGGACTGTCGGTCGAACCGACGGACGCCGAGTTCGTGTTCGAGGAGCGCGTGCGCGGGACCGCACTGCTGTCGCTCGAGTCGACCCGCTGCACCGGGGTCCTGAGCGGCGCGATCGAGCCGGGCAGCGCGGTGATGATCTTCTGGATGAAGTCCGGGGTCGCCCAGCTCGACGAGAACCCCGTGAAGATCGGCCGCCCGACGCTCTTCCGCCAGGGCCCCCAGCGCTTCCGCTGGATCGCCTGCAACAAGGACGTCCTGCGCATCGACCGCTCGATCGTCGAGCAGGTCGCGGCCGAGCGCGGCGACTGGGCCCCCGGTCCCATCGAGTTCCGTCCGCGGCACGTCCCCGAGGGCGCGCCGCTCGCTGCCTGGTGGCTCATGGTGCGGTCCGTCGCACAAGAGGTGCTGGCCGGACCGGACGCCGTCCCGATCGAACGCGAGCGGGAACTCGCGCGCTTCGCCGCCGGTGGTCTGCTCACCGCGATCCCGCACTGGCCCGTCGGGCAGTACGAGCCGGCGATGGCCGCCACCGCCCGCTTCGCCCGTGCCGAGACCTTCCTGCTCGAGCACGCCACCGAGCCGATCACCGTCGACGACGTCGCCGAGGCCGCCGGCCTGAGCGTGCGCGGCGTGCAGGCGGCGTTCCAGCGGCACCACGGCATCACCCCGACCATGTACCTGCGCCGCATCCGGCTGCTGCTCGCCCGCGAACAGCTCGAGTCGGGCGACGGGCGGAGCATCGCCGAGATCGCCCGGGCCACCGGGTTCGCCCACCTCGGCCGGTTCGCGGGGAGCTACCGCGAGGAGTTCGGCGAGCTGCCCCGGCACACGGCGTCCACCGCGCGCGACGGCGCCCGCCCGTAGACGAGCAGCCGCGCGGCCCCGCAAGAATCCCGCAACCGCCCGCCGTCCGGCCGATCGCCGACGATCGTCGCCCTACGTTTGCGCTGCACGGACACGCAGCCACGACGACTGGAGACCCCATGGCCGGCTCAGCAGCACCGCCCGTCCCGACCCCGGCGCCCGTCCCGTCGGAGCCCGTCCCGACCGCGTCCCATGCCTCGACGTTCGGCCGCCGGCTCATCGAGGACGCCTCCTACGCCCGTGAGCACCTCGTCTTCACGCACTGCTCGGATCGGCGCTGCTGCCCCGGATCGTCCGTCGGCTGCTGCTCCGTGCCGCCGGTGCACGCGCCGAGTCCGGTGTGGGCACCGGGTTCTCGCTGACGGGCGACCCGAAGCACCTCACGATCGGCCGGGGCGTCTTCTGCAACCGGAACGTGACCGTCGAGGCCGTCGCCCCCGTGACGATCGGTGCGAACACCGCGATCGGGATGCAGGTGCTCATCATGACGAGCCACCACGAGATCGACGCCGAGGGCCGGTGGAGCGACGTCGCGACCGGCCGTCCGGTGGTCGTCGAGGAGCACGTCTGGATCGGCGGCCGCGCCACGATCCTTCCCGGCGCCCACATCGAGCACGACGTCGTGGTCGCCGCCGGCGCCGTGGTCGTCGGCCGCCTGGCGGCGCACGGCGTCTACGCCGGCGTCCCTGCCAAGCGGATCCGCGAGCTCGCCCCGTCCGCGCGACCGCCGGTGGTGGACCCCGCCGCGTGACGGACTGGAGGCGCGTGGCGGCGCCGCCACGCGCCTCCCGTCCGGCGTTGGTGCTGCTTCGAACACGCCGGCGTGTTGCTGCGACGCCGTGCCGTCGTCGAGACGCCGCCGAATGTGGAGGCGTCTCGACGACCTGGCGGCGCCGAAGGAAGACGACGGCGTCTCCTTCCGCGGGGACGCGCGCTCTGCCACGATGATCACGACGCGGGCGACGGCGCTCGCGCAGGACGAGGGAGACCGTCATGACCGTTCGCCTCAACCCCTACCTCGGGTTCCGGAGCGGCGCCCGCGAAGCGCTCGAGTTCTACCACTCGGTCTTCGGCGGCACGCTCACGATCGGCACGTTCGGTGAAGCCGGCATGAGCCAGGACCCCGCCGACGCCGACAAGGTGATGCACGGCCAGCTCGACGGCGACCAGGGCCTGCTCCTGATGGCCTCGGACGCGCCGTCCGGCATGCCCACGCCGGCCGAGAGCAGCATCTCGCTGTCCCTCAGCGGTGACGACCACGAACTGCTGACACGCTGGTGGAACGGCCTCGCCCAGGGCGCCACGATCGTCGAACCGCTCACCGCGGCGCCCTGGGGTGACACGTTCGGGATGCTGACCGACCGCCACGGGGTGTCGTGGCTCGTCAACATCAGCGGCGCGACGAGCTGAGCGGCACCGAACCCACGCGCGCCGGCACCGGCCACCGCGGCACCCAGCACCGGACCTGCTCGGCGTAGCGGCGGAAGTCGTCGCCGAACCGTTCCTGAAGGTCGGATTCCTCGAGCGGGCGGACGATGCAGTTCCAGACCACGGAACCGGCGACCGCGTAGACGACGACCAGCCACGACGACAGCAGCAGGCCGACGGCGACCCCCTGGGTGATGCCGGCCAGGGCCATCGGGTTCCGCACCGACCGGTACGGCCCGGCGACCACCAGGCGGTTCGCGGTGGCCGAGGGCAGCGGCGTGCCCTCGCCCTTCGTCGACATCGCCGCTGCCGACGCGATGCCGAGCGCACTCGCCAGCAGGAGCACGACCACACCGACGACGGTGAGGGCGGTGACGGAGGGTGTCGGCAGGCGCAGGTGCAGGCCCCAGCGGTGCTCGGCGAACGCGATCACCAGGGGGAACACCCCGAGGAACAGGCCCCAGAAGACGACGATCTGCAGCACGGTCGCGGTGACGTGCCGGGAACGCGGGGCCGCGGCGTCAGCGGTGCGGATCCGCAGCGGACCGCTCGTCACCCACTCCGTCGGGACCCGTCCGAGCAGGACGAGGGCGAGGGCGAGGGTCGATCCGATCGTGGCGGCCAGCATGACCAGCACGCCCAAGCCGGCATCGCCGATCGCGGTGGCCCAGACGCTCAGGGCAACGAGCACCAGCGCGGTCCACACCGTCGTGGCCACCGCGGCGGTCCGGACTCCCGCGGCGGCGAGGGCCGAGGCGACGACGAACAGCGGGACGTCGAACACGGCGACCAGCACCGGGTCGAGCGAGCCGAGCGTCGCCGTGCGGATCCACGGCAGCGTCGCGACGGCGATCCACCAGGCCGCTCCGCCGACGGCTTGCAGCGCGTAGTACCGCCGGCCCCAGGACATGGGTGCACGGTAGCAGTGCGCGGCGAGGGTCCGGGCGGTGGGTGCCCTCGCTCCGCTGGTGGGTCAGTCGGTGTGGTTGATCTGGCCGAGCCAGCGGCCGAAGGACGGGGTGCGCTCGTCGTGCAGGCTGGGCAGGACGGGCTTCGGCAGGCAGGCGCGCTCGTCGGTGACGGTTCCGGCGCCGGTGCTCTTGTGGAGGTCGAGGCTCATGGTGGGCTCCTTCGTGGTCGGTGCAGAGTTCGACACCGGGCGGGGACGTTCCATTCCCACCCGGTGTCGTCGCGGTCCGGTGCAGCGCGTTCCGGTCAGGAGGTGCCGAGCTCGACCTTGATCCAGCCGGGTTCGCGCCGGTCGAACGCCTCGTAGGCACCGATCGCGTCGGTGATCGGCTCGTGCTCGGTGATCAGGGCCGTCGGGTCGAACTGTCCGGCGGCCACCATGTCGATCAGCGGCGGGGTGACGGAGTGGTGGTCGCAGTTCCCCATCCGCACGGTCAGGTTCTTGAGCATCGCCTCGCCGATCGGGTAGTGCTCGGCCGTGGGTCCGTACACCCCGATGATCCCGATGCGGCCGTACTTCGCCACGCTCGACACCGCCCAGCGAGCCACCTGCGAGGGGCCGTCACCGGGCTTCCACTGCTGCTGCTCACCGAAGCCGTCGGGTGCGGCATCGGGCGCGACCGCGGCGACCTCGGCGTCGAACGCCTCCGCCTGGTCCTGGTCGACCGCCGCCGGGCCGCGCTTCGGGCGCTCGGCGTCCACGCCGACTGCGTCGATCACGCAGTCCGCGCCGATGCCGTCGGTCAGCGACATGATCGTCTCGACCGGGTCTTCGGCGTTGTAGTCGACGACCTCGCAGTGCTGGGCGAGCGCGGCGGCGAGCCGGGTCTCCTCGCCGTCGACGACGATGACGCGGGCCGCGCCCTGCTTGTACGCCGAGGCTGCCGCGAACTGTCCGACGATCCCGGCGCCGAACACCACCACGACGTCACCGCGCGTGACGCCCGCGAGCTCCGCGCCGAACCACCCCGTGGGGAAGATGTCGGACAGCAGGATCGCCTGCTCGTCGGAGACGGTGTCCGGGAGCGGGTGCATGGTGTTGCGGGCCCACGGGACGCGGACGTACTCCGCCTGCATGCCGTCGACCGGTCCGGTCGAGGCGGGGCCGCCGAAGAACGCGGTGCCCGCCTGCGGTCCGTTGCTGTTCGAGCGGTCGCACTGGGCGGTCCTGCCCATCCGGCAGTACCGGCAGGCACCGCAGGACACGGTGGAGTTGATCACGACGCGGTCGCCGGGGCTGAAGCCGCGCACCGCGTCCCCGACCTCGGTGACGACGCCGACGGCCTCGTGGCCGAGGATCGTGCCCTCGACCATCGGTGCCATGGTGCCGCGGACGAAGTGCAGATCGGTGCCGCAGATGGCACTGCGGGTGATCCGGACGATCGCGTCCTCCGGGTCCTGGATCGTCGGTTTCGGGACCTCGTCGAGCCGGATGTCGCCGATGCCGTGCCACACGACTGCGCGCATGTGATGCCTCTTCCTGTTCGGGTGCGGGGTTCGCAGGGTCAGGAAACGCGTGAGGGGCTGGGCACGGTCGGAGCCGCGTCCGTCCTGCGCAGTCGTCCAGCACCGCCGGGTTGGCTCGACCGCATGAGCGAGCACGACGACGAGCAGACCCGGGCCGACTTCGACGACGTGGTGAACATGACCGCCACCGAGCTGCGGAAGTGGCTCGACACCGACGAGTCGAAGGCCGTCGGGCAGAAGCCCTCCGGCGGGGGCGAATCGACCGGGCACGAGAGCGGTCGGCACATCATCCGGATACTCGAGAAGCACCGGGCCGACCGCACCGACGACGACCTGGCGCACATGCGGAAGGTCGTCGGCTACGTCGCCCGGCACTCGGAGCAGCGGCCCGAGGGCGACGTGCACGACACCCCCTGGCGGTACTCGCTCATGAACTGGGGCCACGACCCGGAGAAGCACTGACGGCATCGGGCAGAATGGGTGGCGTGAACGAGACGGGCATGCCGCGCTTCCGACGGATCTGGTCGACCGTGCAGGTCGGTGTCCTCGCGATCGCCGTCGCGTTCTGCGTCGTGATGCTCGTGATCGGGCAGGGCAAGCTCGACCGGGTCTACGCGGTCGCCGCGGTGTTCTTCGGACTCGCCCTGGTCGGGCACAGCACCTACCTGTGGCTCGTCGCCCGCGCGAACCGCCGTCCCTGACGCGGACGAGCGCGGCCTGACGGGGACGAGCCCGGTCACGGCGTGGGCGACCCGGCTAGCCGTTCTGGTGGACCCGCAGCCAGTCGACCGTCATCGGCTGCGGGAACCGCGTCGAGGCGTCGGGCGATCCCGGCCAGTTCCCGCCGACCGCGACGTTGAGGATCACGAAGAACGGCTTGTCGAACACCCACGGGTCGGAGCCGATGTCGGCCCGGGTGACCGTCCGGTACGCGACACCGTCGACCGTCCAGGTGATGGAGCCGGGGCGCCAGTCGACCCCGTACACGTGGAAGTCGTCGGCGAACGCTGCTCCGGACGGAGCCGTGTACGCCGCCGAGATGCCCTGTGCTCCTGAGTACCCGGGCCCGTGCACCGTGCCGTGCACGATCCCCGGCTCGTACCCGACGTTCTCCATCACGTCGATCTCCCCGCACGCCGGCCACCCGACCCGCCCGATGTCCGCGCCGAGCATCCAGAACGCCGGCCAGATGCCCTGGCCGCGGGGGATGCGGATCCGCGCCTCGATGCGGCCGTACTGCGCGGTGTAGGTGCTCTCGGACTTCAGCCGGGCCGACGAGAACGAGCCGTCGGCCTCGCGGCGTGCGGTGATGACGAGGTTGCCGGCACCGTCGAGCGCCGCGTTCCGCCGCGAGTCCGTGTAGGTCTGCAACTCGGCGTTGCCCCAGCCGCCGGCACCCAGGTCGTACCGCCAGATCCCCGGGTTCGGCGCGCTGCCGGCCGGGCCGTCGAACTCGTCGGCGGCGAGCAGCACGGGGGCGGCAGCCGCCGCCGTGGTCGCCGCCTGCGCCGACCCGTCCGCGCCGATCGCGGTCGCGCCGAGGGCGGTCGTCGCGGCTCCGGCGAGTCCGAGCGTCATGAAGCGCCGTCGATCGATGTGCTGGTCCATGTCGTGCTCCCTGCAGCGCGATGGTGGTGTGGTCGTCGGATCATGCACCATCCGGACGAGTCAGACCAGGGCCGCACCGTGATTGATCCGCCCCGCGCACACCGCAGCCGGCGCCGACGGACCCGTCAGCCGAAGCGCATCGCCAGCGGCACGAGCAGTCCCGCGACCCAGACGAGCACCATCACGAGGGCCCCGACCGCGATGAGTCGTCGGCGACGCCGCAGCTTCGGGCTCCGCTCCTCGCCCCACATCTGCGCACGGACCAGTACCCGGTTCGCCTGCTCGACGACCTTCCGCACCTCGGGGTCGTCGACGTCGAGGGCACCGGAGCGGGCGTGCTCGGCGATGACCGCGGCTTCGTCGACGGTCAGGTCGTCCTTGCGCATGCTCCATCTTCGCACCGCGTGCAGGGGTACGACCCGGCTGTGCGGGAACGGACCACGGCCGGGTACCAAGGACACATGGGACATCGGTACCGCGGGAAGATCGTCGTCATCACCGGAGCATCGAGCGGCATCGGGAGGGCCGCCGCACACGAGTTCGCTCGCCAGGGCGCCACGCTCGTGCTCGCCGCACGCGGGCAGGACTCGCTCGAGGCCGCAGCCGCCGAGTGCCGGAAGCTCGGCGCCGAGGCGACCGCGATCCCGACGGACGTCGCCGACGAGCACCAGGTCAAGGACCTCATCGGCACGGTGACGACCCGCTTCGGTCGCATCGACGTCTTCGTCGGCAACGCGGCCCTGTTCGTCTACGGCCTGTTCGAGCAGACCCCCACCGAGGCGTTCAAGCGCGTCGTCGACACGAACCTGTACGGGCACCTCAACGCCATCACGCACCTGCTGCCGCACTGGAAGCAGCGCGGGAAGGGCACCTACGTGCTCGTCGGCTCGATCCAGTCCCTGCTCTCGGCGCCCTACCAGTCGGCGTACGTGACGAGCAAGCACGCGGCCCTCGGCCTGGTCGACGTGCTCGGCGACGAGTTCGCGGGCACCGGCATCCGGTTCACCGCGCTGCTGCCGTCCACGATCGACACCCCGATCTACCAGAACGGTGCCAACTACACCGGCAAGACCTCGCACCCGCTGCCGCCCACCGTCTCGGTCGAGCGGGCCGGCCGTGCCGTCGTGCAGGCCGCCACGCACCCCAAGCGCTACCGCTTCGTCGGACGGATCCAGGCCTCGCTCGTGCCGCTGCAGTACGTGTTCCCGGGCCTGTTCCACAAGATCACGAAGCCGATGGTGGAGACGTTCGCGCTCCGTGGCGAGGGCGCCCCGACCGACGGGAACCTCTACGCCCCCGCCGACGCCGCGAACGCGACGAACGGCGGCTGGGTCGCGAAGCGTCGGCGCGTCACGCGCCCCGTGCTGTGGGCCGGAGCGCTCGTCGCGGTCGCGGCCGTCGCCCTGGGCCGACGCCGCTGACGGACGGGAGGCACGGTGCCAGCCCGCACCGTGCCTCCCGTCCGTCCGTGCGTGCGTTCCCGAACCGGGCGTACCTGCACGAAACGGGCGTACCTGCACGAAACGGGCGTACCTCCCCGAAACGGGCGTACCTCCCGTGTTCTTCGTGGCAGGTACGCCCGATCTCGCCAGGTATCGCAGCCGTTCTGGGAAGGAACGGGCGGCTAGAACAGCTTCGCGCTCGCGCGCCGGGCACCCTCACCGAGGGACTCGAGCTTCGCCGCGGCGATCTGCGGGTGCACGCGGCCGCCGAGCCCGCAGTCGGTGCTGGCGATGACGCGCTCACGCCCGACCACCGAGGCGAACCGCTCGATGCGCTGCGCGACGAGGTCGGGGTGCTCGACGACGTTCGTCGCGTGGCCGACGACACCGGGGACGATGACCTTGCCCTCGGGCAGGGCGACGTCCTGCCAGACGGTCCACTCGTGCTCGTGGCGGGCGTTCGCGGCCTCGAACGAGTACGCGCCGGCGTCGATGTCCAGCATCAGGTCGACGATGTGGCGGAGTTCGATGTCGGTGGTGTGCGGGCCGTGCCAGGAACCCCAGCACAGGTGGAAGCGCACGCGGCTGGTGTCGAGGCCCCGCAGCGCGTGGTTGAGCGCCTCGACACGGATGCGGGTGAAGGCGCGGTAGTCCTCGATGCTCGGCTCGGGGTTGATCTGGTCCCAGTTCTCGGCGATCGAGGGGTCGTCGATCTGCAGCACGAGGCCAGCGTCGAGGATCGTCGTGTACTCCTCGCGCAGGGCATCGGCCCACGCCCAGATGTGTTCTTCCTCCGTCGCGTAGTACTCGTTCGCGATGCGGGCGGCGGAACCGGGGGAGAGCGCCGTGATGAAGCCGTTGTCCGCGCCGGCGGCCTCGACCGCGTGCTTGAGGTTCGCGGCGTCGGTGGCCGCGGCCTCGTGGCCGGTGTAGGTGATCGGACCGGTCGTGGTCGGGAACGCGGTGGCGTTCTTGCCGGTGCCGATGCCCGACTCGGGATCGGTGTAGGCGTCGTGGAAGATCGTCCAGTCGCGGCGGTCCGGGAAGCTCGTGAGCCGGATGTTCCCCGGGCTCGAGCGGACCGGCTGCTGCGAGAAGATGTTCTCGTCGGTCAGGCTCAGGCCGCTGACGCGCTGGAACGAGTACCCCCACCAGGCGCCGTAGTCGACGCTGTTCGACATCGCCTTGCCGAACTCGCCGTCGCCGGGCTGCGTGATGCCGAGCGCGGTCTGCCGGGCGACGACGTCGTCGACGGCCGCGCTCGTCAGTGCCCGGACCTCGTCGGTGGTCGCGAGCGTGAAGCCGTCGGCGCCCACGGGCCGCGCGGCGTTCGCGGCGATGAGCTCCGGGGTGCGGGGGAGCGATCCGGCGGTGGTGGCCTGGATGCGGTCGGTGTTCTCGAAGGGCATGCGCTGCCTTCCTCTCGATGGGTGCGGACTGTCGGGAGTCGGGGGCCGCGCGCGAGGCTTCGCGGTGCGCTGCAGTGCCACTCTCCCACGAGGGGTCGGACCCGTTACGTTCCGCGTCGCGCCCCCGGTCCGCGCGTCGTACGGTCGACCCATGAGCACGACGACCCCGGCGAACGCGACCACCCCGACCACCACGACCCCGACCACCCCGGCCGTACCGAACTTCGCCGGAGCGTGGACCGCCTGGCACGACGACCACGAGCAGGCCCGGGCGAGCGAGCACGGGTTCCTCGCGATCACGAGCATCCGCTGGCTCACCGCCACGCCGGAACGGTTCGACGACGCTCCGGGCAGCTGGTCGACGGACGAGCACGGCCCGGTGGTCGCACTGGCCGACGACGAGACGATCGAGGTCGACGGGCAGCCGGTCACCGGGACGCACCGGTTCGGCCCGCTGCCGGAGCGCTCGAGCACGAACGTGGTGTGGCGCGACGGCGACGAGACCGTGGTGATCGAGGTCGCCCGGCGCGGAGGCAGTGACCTGCTGCGCCCGCGGCACCCGTCGAACCCGACCCGCGTCGGCTACCGCGGCACCCCGGCGTACGCCCCCGCTGAACGGTTCGTCGTGGACGCGCACTTCGAGCCGTTCGACACCCCGCGCGAGGTCACCGTGGGCAGCGTCGTCGACGGTCTGCTGCACGTGTACGAGGCCCCCGGCGTCCTGACGTTCGACCTCGACGGGCCGCGGTCGCTCCTGGCGTTCAACGGGCACGCCCGTGGCCTGCACGTGCTCTTCACCGACCGCACGAGCGGGGTCACGACGTACGCCGCGAACCGGAGTCTCGACATCGCCGCACCGGATGCCGACGGTGCCACCCGCATCGACTTCAACCGGTCCACGAACCTGCCGTGCGCCTACACCCCGCACGCGACCTGCCCGCTGCCGCCCGCCGAGAACCGGCTCGACGTAGCGATCGAGGCGGGCGAGCAACTGCCCGCAGCCTGACCGCGGAGCACGCACGGCCCCCGGGCGCGCACTGGGGCAGCCGACACGTCCGGAAGAATGGGGGAGCCATGCCACGACCCACCTCCCGCATCCCGCTCAACACCCTCGCCGTCCCGTTCGGCCTCGCCGGCTTCGCCGAGACGTGGTCGTACGCCGCCCCCGTGCTGCACCTGCCCGCCGTGGTGCCGCAGGTGTTCTGGGCGATCGCCGCCGTCGCGTCGGTGTGGCTGCTCGGGGCGCACGCCGTCCGGGGCGCACGCGTCGGGGAACGGCTCGTCGACCAGCTCCGCCACCCGGCGCAGGGGCCGATCGCCGCGCTCGTGCCCGCGACCGCGATGCTGCTCGGCGTCGACCTGGCGCGGTTCGCCCCCGTCGCCGGGCAGGTCGTCGTGCTCGCCGCCGTGGCCACCGCGGCCGGGTTCGCCGCCTGGCTGCTGAGCACCTGGTTCGAGGGCCGGCTCGCCCTGGAGTCCGTGCACGGCGGCTACCTGCTGCCGACCGTCGCCGCGGCCCTGGTCGCCTCGGTCGCCACGCACGAGGTCGGCGTCGGTTGGCTCTCCTGGCCGGCCCTCGGCGTCGGTGTGTTCTTCTGGGGCGTCATGACCGGCCTGCTGCTCATCCGGCTGGCGTTCCGACCGGCGCTGCCGGGGCCGCTCGTGCCGACGATGGCGATCCTGGTCGCGCCGCCGGCGGTCGCCACCCTGTCGGTGTTCGCCCTCACCGACGGAGCGGTCACCCTGCCCGTGCAGGCCATCGCGGGGCTCGGCGTCCTGATGGTCCTCGTGCAGCTGGCCCTGCTGCCGCGGTACGTCCGCCTGGCGTTCTCGCTCGGGTTCTGGTCGTTCGTGTTCCCGGCCGCCGCGGTCGCCACCGCTTCGGTGGAGTGGTTCCGGGCACTCGCGCTGCCGTCCGCCTGGATCCCCACCGCCGTGTTGTTGGCGCTGCTGAGCGTGCTCGTCGCGGTCGTCGGTGCCCGTTCGATCGGCCTCGCCGTGCACCACCTGCTCGGACAGGCCGAGCGGACCCTGCACGACGCCGACGACGAGGACGCCGCCCCCGGCCCCGTGACGGGCGCGACGCGCGTGGTCTGACGAGCGGGGCGCTCGGGCCGCGCAGGCGACGGACGGGAGGCCCGTGGCGGCCCCGCCCCGCGCCTCCCGTCAGGTCGCGGGGACGCGTCTCCAGCCGCTGGTCGCCCGCCAGGCGGGCGCGTCGAAGCGGAAGACGCTGCCCATGCCGGGCTGGTCGAGGGCGCGCGTGATCGGGACGCCGCGCAGGTGGGCCAGGAGCAGCGCGCCGACCGCACCGTGCGAAACGATCATGACGTCGCCGGTGGCGCAGTGCCGGCGCACGGCCGCGACGATGCGCTCCTGGGCGTCGATCGCCCGCTCCCAGCCGCGGACCGACTGCTCGGGTGCGGCGAAGAACGCGTCGACGACGGCCTCGAACTCGGACGGCGGCAGGTACCCGGTCGCGCTCCGGTCGATCTCGCCCAGCAGGGGGTCGTGCTCGACCGACAGCCCGACGGCGCTGGCGAGCAGGCCGGCGGTCTCGACGGCCTTGCGCTCGGTGCTCGAGACGATCCGCCGGGAGCCCGGAGTCCACGCGAGCCGGTGTGCGGCGGCAGCCCGGACGCGTCCCTCGGGCGACAGCCCCCACGATTCGATCGTGACCGCGGGGTCGACCACCACTTCAGCGTGGGTCAGGAACGACGAGACCATCCGGCGATCCTCGCACGGCGCGAGGTGCGCACCGAGCGACGCCGCCGTGCGGTCCGCCCCCGCCGCGCGTCACACGGCGACACCGTCGGTCACGTTCCGCAACACCGCTTCGCCGCCCGGCCGAACCGTCCTAGCGTCGCCCCATGACCGTGCCCGACCGCATCACCCTCGTCACCGCGCTGCAGGGCGCCGGCTGGCATCCCGCCGCCTGGCGCGTCGCCGGCCCGGCAGCACAGCGCCTCACGAGCCTCCGGCACTGGCGGGACGTCGTCGTCGAGCAGGACCGGCTCGGAGTCGACGCCGTCACCCTCGAGGACTCCTTCACCGCCGGCCCCACCGACCCCGACGGCGACCTCGACACGTCGACCGTCGTCGGCCGCCTGGACGCCCTCCTGGTCGCGAACGCGGTCGCCCCCGCGACCCGCGCGATCGGTCTGGTGCCGACCGTCTCGGTCACGCACACCGAACCGTTCCACGTCGGCACGGGCCTCCAGACCCTCGACCACGTCTCGCTGGGGCGGGCCGGATGGCGGATCCAGGTGAGTCCGACGACCCGCGAGGCCGCGCTGTTCGGCCGCCGACCCGGAGGCGACGACGCGGCCACGCTGTTCGACGAAGCCCGCGAGGCCGCCGAGGTCGTCTCCCGCCTCTGGGACAGCTGGGACGACGACGCGATCATCCGTGACGTCACGACCGGCCGCTTCATCGACCGCGACCGCATCCACGACGCGGCGTTCTCCGGTTCGTTCGTCTCGGTGCACGGCGCGTCGATCGTGCCGCGGTCCCCGCAGGGTCGACCGCCGGTGTTCGCGCTGGCACACCGCGCCGACGCGGCCGCGTTCGCCGTGGACGCTGCGGACGTCGTGCTGGTCACGCCCGGCTTCGACGGCAGGGAGGCGCGGGAAGCGTTGGCACTCGTCCGTGACGCCGAGCAGGCGGCCGGATCCGACCTCCGCCGTCCGGTCCTCGCCGACCTCGCCGTGCTCATCGGGTCGTCACCGGCCGCCGCCGCCGACGAGCTCGCCGCGCTCGACGCGGCCGCTGGCGCCCCGTACGCCGTCGGTACGGGGTCGGACACGTCCGTCCTCGCGACGACGGCGCCGGAACTCGTGTCGCTGATCGCGGACCTGCGGGCCCTCGGGTACGCCGGCGCCCGGCTCCGTCCACTGCGCATCCCGGTCGACAGCACCGCCATCGCGCGGCAGCTCGTCCCGGCGCTCGTCACCGCGGGGCTCCGCGCCGACGTGGCATCCCGTCCCACCGCCGACCTGCGCACGCGGCTCGGCATCGCGCCGGCGGTCAGCCGGTACTCGCGCCCTGCCGTCACCGGTGCCGGTGTCGGTTCCGTCTCCTCGGGGGTCTCAGCATGAGCGCCAAGCGTCAGGTCCACCTCGCCGCCCACTTCCCGGGCGTCAACAACACCACCGTCTGGAGCGACGACCGAGCCGAGAGCCAGATCGCGTTCTCGTCGTTCGAGCACTTCGCTCGGAACGCCGAGCGAGGGTTCTTCGACTTCCTGTTCCTCGCCGAGGGCCTGCGGCTCCGCGAGCAGAAGGGACGCGTCCACGACCTCGACGTCGTCGGGCGCCCGAACACGCTCGCGGTCCTGGCCGCGCTGGCCGGGGTCACCGACCACATCGGGCTCGTCGGCACCCTGCAGACGACCTTCAACGAGCCCGTCGAGCTCGCGAAGCAGCTCGCCACGCTCGACCACCTGACCGACGGCCGCGCCGGCTGGAACGTCGTGACGAGCTCGGACGCGTTCCACGGTGCGAACTTCCGCCGTGGGGGATTCCTCGACCACGCCGACCGGTACACGCGAGCCGCCGAGTTCGTGGAGCTGTCGCGCGAACTCTGGGACTCGTGGGAGTCGGACGCGATCGTGGCGAACGGGTCGGGCGCCGCCGGGACCCTGGCCGCTGGGGCCTTCGCCGACCGGTCCCGGATCCACGACGTCGACCACCACGGCCCGCAGTTCGAGGTGTCCGGCACCTTCCCGGTCCCGCGCAGCCCGCAGCGGCACCCGGTGATCGTGCAGGCGGGTGACTCGGACGAAGGCCGCGACCTCGCCGCCGCCCACGCCGAGGTGATCTTCTCGCTGCACACCGAGTTCGACGACGCACGGAGCTTCTACGGCGACGTCACCGAGCGCCTGGAGCGGGTCGGGCGGTCGAAGGACGAGCTGCTGATCCTGCCCGGCGCGACCTTCGTGCTCGGCGAAACGGCGGACGAGGCCGAGGAACGTTCCCGGGCGATCCGCCGCGCCCAGGTCAGCCCGGCGACGGCGATCGCGTTCCTCGAACAGGTGTGGAACCGTGACCTGTCGTCGTACGACGTCGACGGGCCGTTGCCCTCGATCGAGCCGGACCTGGAGGGCGCCGACATCACCCGTGGCCGCGTCCGCCACACCCGCGACGTCCCCGCGCTGGTGCAGTCGTGGCGTGACCTCGCCGCGGCCGAACACCTGTCGATCCGTGACCTGGTCATCCGCGCCTCCACCCGTGGCGGCTTCGTCGGCACGCCCGCGCACATCGCCGCCGAGATCGACCGGTACGTGCAGGAGCGCGCCACCGACGGCTTCGTCGTCGTGCCGCACACCAACCCGTACGGGCTCGACGAGTTCGTTGACCGGGTCGTCCCGCTGCTGCAGGAGCGCGGCGTGTACCGGCAGTCGTACGACGAGGGGGCGACGCTCCGGCAGACGCTCGACCTTCCCGGACGGGTCCTCGACCGGCAGCGGGTGCTCGCATGAGCCGGGTCCCGCTCTCCGTCCTCGATCTCGTGCCGGTGAGCAGCGGGTCGACCCCCGCCGAGGCCCTGGCGAACACGGTCGACCTCGCACAGCGTGCCGAACGTGCCGGGTACGCCCGGTACTGGCTGGCCGAGCACCACCTGAACCCCGGGGTCGCCGGCAGCGCACCGACGATCGTCATCGGTGCGGTCGCCGCCGCCACCTCGACCATCCGGGTCGGCAGCGCCGCGACCCTGGTCGGCAACGTCCGCGGGTTGCAGATCGCCGAGACCTTCGGCACGCTCGCCGCGCTGTACGGTGCCCGGATCGACCTCGGGCTCGGCCGCTCAGGAGCGCCAGCACCCGGCACCCCGAAGCCGCCGTCGCTCGCCCCGCGGACCGACCAGGTCGTCGACGGCCTGCTCGTCCCCGCGCCGTTCGAGTTCCGCTTCGAGCCGGGCAGCCGGTTCGCCCTGCAGGGGGAGCTGCTCGGCCGGGTGCCGGGCGACGTCGACCGGTTCGCGGGCGAACTCGACCTGATCCGCGGCCTGTTCGCCGGCACGTGGTCGCGGGACGGCGCGCTGATCGAGGCCCCGCCGGCCGGGGGTGCCGCTGTCGAGCTGTGGATCCACGGCTCCACCGGCGGCGAGAGTGCCCGGATCGCCGCCGCGCTCGGGCTGCCGTACGGCGCGAACTACCACACGTCGCCCGGCACGGTCCTGGCGTCGGTGCAGGCCTACCGCGACGCGTTCCGCCCGGGTGTGCTCGACGCGCCGCACGTGATCGTGTCGGCCGACGTGCTCGTGGCGCCGACCGCGGCCGAGGCGGACGAGCTCGGGCTCGGGTACGCCGAGTGGGTGCACTCGATCCGCTCCGGCGTCGGGGCGATCGAGTACCCCACCCCGGACGAGGCTCGAGCGGTTCGGCTGCCGGACGATGCCGCCGCGTCGGTGGCGGACCGGCTCGCGACGAGGTTCGTCGGCGACCCGGCACACGTCGCGGAACGGCTCGAGACGCTCCGGCGGGTCACGGGAGCGGACGAGTTGCTCGTCACGACGATCGCGCACGACCACGAGGCCCGGGTGCGCTCCTACGAGCTGCTCGCCGCGGAGTGGGCGGCGCGTGTCGCCGAGGGGGAGTCCGCTCTGGCTGCCCGGTAGGTCGCTGCGTGTGCATGTTCCGACATCCCACCTGTCGTTCGACGGGTGGGATGTCGTTCGTTGCGCACACATCGGGTGCGTGTGCGAGAAACCGACGACACCCCCGCGACCACGACGGTCACGGGGGTGTCGCGGCACACCTCAGCTGTTGTCGAGCGGCAGACCCTCGGGGTTCACCTCGGACGTCTTCACGGCCTCGTTCGACAGGTTGTAGGCCGCGAGCCACTTCGCGTAGGTGCCGTCCTCGATGAGCTCGTTGATCGCGGCCGCGACGGGCTTCGCGATCCCGCTGCCCTGCTTCGTCGTCGCTGCGATGAGCCCCTGCAACGAGGAGCCGGCGCCGGAGTACGTGCCCGCGGTCTTCGTCGGCTTCGCGGTGCTCCCGCTCTGCGTGTTCTGGTAGGCGATCGTCGGGTTCGGGCCGAAGTAGGCGTCGATCTTGCCCGAGTCGAGCGCGAGCCTGACCGCGTTGCCGTCCGGGTAGTACTTGATCGTGAAGTCCTCGCCCTTCGCCCGGAGCTCCTCCTGCCACTCGAGCAGGATGTTCTCCTGGTTCGTGCCGGAACTCACGGACAGGGTCTTCCCGGCGAGCACGGACGGGTCGCCGTCGAAGCGCAGCGAGCTCGAGGCCAGCACCTGGAAGGCCAGGTTGTCCTGCCGGTACGAGGCGAAGTCGTACTTCTCCTTGCGCTGCTCGGTGACCGTGACGTTCGAGAAGCCGGCGTCGTACTTGCCGCTGTCGATGCCGACGAACAGGTTGTCCCACGTCGCGTTCTGCACGTCCGCGCGCAGCCCGAGCTTCGCGGCGACGAGTCGTCCGAGGTCGGGCTCCGAACCGGTGATCGTCTTCTGGTCGTCGCCCGTGAAGGCGAGTGGCGGGAACCCGGCGGGCAGGGCACCCACGCCGATGGTCAACTTGCCGGACTCCCGGACGGCGGCGGGGAGCGCGTCGTGCAGCTTCGTGTCCTCGGTGACCTCGAGGGTCGTCTCCTTCGCCGCACCGTTCGAGGCGGCGCCGATGGTGACGGAGCCGTCGGGTTCGCCGCTCGTGTCGGCGGAAGCGCCCGCCGAGCACCCGGCGAGGGCGACGACGACGCCGGCTGCGAGGACGAGGAAGCCGGCGCGGTTGCGCCAGCGGGACGGGGTGATCGTGGACATGGTTCTCCTTGGGGTGGGTGTGGGGTGCGTGCGGGGATCAGGGGTCAGCGGACACGGGACAGGAAGTCGCGCGTGCGGGTGTGCTGCGGGTGGTCGAGCACCCGGGCCGGCGGCCCCTGCTCGACGACCCGCCCGTGGTCGAGGAACACGACGTGGTCGGCGACCTCGCGGGCGAAGGCGATCTCGTGCGTGACGATGACGAGCGTCGTGCCCGTGTCCGCCAACCCCCGGATGACCCCGAGCACCTCGCCGACGAGCTCCGGGTCCAGCGCCGAGGTCGGCTCGTCGAGCAGGACCACCGACGGCTCGAGCGCCAGGGCCCGGGCGATGGCGACGCGCTGCTGCTGCCCGCCGGACAACTGCCGGGGGCGGGCCGAGCCGCGGTCGCCGAGTCCGACCCGATCGAGCAGGGTCCGTGCCCGCGCTCGGGCCGTGGTGACGGGGACCCCGGCGGCGATCGGCCCCTCGGCGACGTTCTCGAGCGCGGTGAGGTGCGGGAACAGGTTGAAGTGCTGGAACACGAAGCCGATCCGTGACCGCTGCCGCAGGATGTGCCGCTCGGGCAGCTCCTTCCAGCGGGGGACACCGTCGCGGCCGGTGCGCAGGCGGACACCGATGGGCTCGTCGCCGACGGTGACGATCCCGCGATCGAGCGGTTCGAGGTGGTTGATCGCCCGGAGCAGCGTGGACTTGCCGGAACCGGAGGGGCCGAGGACGACGGTCACGCTGCCGGACGGCAGCGACAGGTCGATGCCGTCGATGACGACGCTGTCCCCGAACGCCTTGACGGCCCCGTGGATGCTGATCGCTGCGCTCATCAGATGGTCCTGTCGTCGATGGTGGAACCGGGGCCGGACGCGACCACGCGCGCTGCGGAGGCGGCCTGCCGGGGGTGATCCGGGCCTCCAGGCCGTCCCGACCCACGTCCGGAAGCGCGACGCACGGCGGTGCGCACCCGCTGCCAGGGTGTCGGCGGCAGCGCCCGGACCGAGCCTCGGGCGGTCCACCGCTCGACGTGGTACTGCACGATCGACACCGCGCTGGTGAGCACGAGGTACCAGATCGTGGCGACGACGAGCAGCGGGATGATGTCCGTCGGGTAGGTGCTCGACAGGTTCTGCACCACGCCGAACAGGTCGAGCAGCGAGACGTAGAACAGCAGCGAAGAGGCCTTCAGCAGTCCGACGACCTGGTTGACGAACGCCGGCACGATCGACCGCAGCGCCTGCGGCAGGATCACCCGCACGAACTGGCGGCGGCGGGGGAGCCCCAGTGCCTGTGCGGCCTCGTGCTGCCCGTGGTCGACGGCGAGCACGCCGGCGCGGACGATCTCCGACGCGTAGGCGATCTCGCTGAGGCTCAGCCCGATCACGCCGATCGCCAGGTCGCCGAGGACGTTGGCGGTCGGCACCTGGAACTGGGGCCCGAAGGGGATGCCGATGCCGATGGTCGGGTACAGCGACCCGAGGTTGTACAGGAAGACGAGCACCAGGATGAGCGGCACCGACCGGAACAGCCAGACGTACCCCCAGGCGAGCCCGGACAGCACGGGGTTCCGCGACAGCCGTGCGATCGCGACGACCACACCGCCGGCGAAACTGATCACCGCGCTCAGCGCCGTCGCCGTCAGCGTCAGCTGCAGTCCGGTCAGGACGGCGGGGCTGAACAGCCACTTGCCGACGGCGGGCCAGCCCCACTGCTCGTTGGTGAACAGCGTCTCGACGAAGTTCAGCAGCACCACGAGCACGAGGGCCGCGGCGATCCACCGCATCGGGTGGCGCAGCGGCACGACGGGGCGGTCGAGTGCGGCGTGTCCGGCCGCGACGATGGTCGCGGACGTCGGCCTGGAGGCGCGTCCCGCCTCGGGCGGTCGACCCCCGTCGTCGACGCTGGTCGCCTCCCGCTGCGGGGCCCTGGTGGTGTCGGTCATGTCGCGACCGTAGGAGGCCTGGGCGGCGCCGACAACGGGTCGCGCAACACCCCGCCACGCGACGCAACACCCGGCCATCCGGCGCAACGCGGCGTCACAGAACGGTGTCCTGGGTGACGTTCCGTGACGGCCGACGAAGCGCTACCGTTGCGCCATGACAGCGCATCGTGTGACCGCCCCGGCACCCCCGGCGGACGGCACCAAGGTGAAGGGTCCGGCGTCGTACTTCCCGAGCATCGAGACGACGTACGGCCGCCCGGTGCAGGAGTGGCTCGACCTGGTCGCCGACCGGCTCGACGACCACCAGCACATGGAGGTCGTCGGGTGGCTCAAGTCCGAGCACGGCCTCGGGCACGGGCACGCGAACGCCCTGGTCGCCTACGTGAAGCACGCGCTGGCCCCCTGAGCGGTCGCGCGTCCCTGCGTGGTGCCGCGGCGGTGTCGGTCGCGCTGCTCGCTGTGTGGTGCGGCGGGTGTCGGCCGCGCTGCGTGGTGCGGCGGGTGTCGGTGGTCGTTCCTAGCGTGGTGGCGTGGCCGAACCCGTCGATGCGTGGTGGCGCCGCCGACAGTGGTCGCGCGGCGAAGCGGTGCCGTACGCCGTCGGACAGTTCCGCGCGGACTGGGCGCCGTACCCGGTGCTCATCAGGCAGTACCACCCCGACCTGAACCACGGCGTTGTCCTGACCCAGGTCCCCCCGGCGGCCGAGGTCCTGCTCACCTGGGAGTGCGACGTCGGGCACGTCTTCGTCGCGACGCCCTCCGAACAGCGGTCCCGCCCGGGTCGTGAGCGCCGCCGCTCCGTCTGGTGCCCCGAGTGCGCGGTGCAGGCCCAGCCGCAGCGGTGGCCGGTGCTGCCGTCGGACTGGCCCCAGGCGGTGCCCGTGCCGCAGCGGGTCGTCCGGAGTACCGGACGACAGACCCTGCCGGCGGCTCCGGTCCGCGGGGTCCCGGCCGGCGCCGTTGCGTCGAGCCGTGCCCGGTCCCGTCGGCCCGTCGCCGGGTCCGCCGGGTCGGCCGCTGGGGCACCCCGTCGGGCCGCCCAGTCCGTTCCCCGCACGATCTGCCCGAAGACCCCGCGGTTGCCGTCGGGTGAGTCGTTCACGAGCGTCTGCGCCCCGGCGACGGCATCGGCGGTCGAAGCCGAACTCCGAGGCATGCTGTCCGACCGGTTCGCGTTCACCTACGACCACTCCGCGATCCGGCTCGACCGCCCGTTCTTCGACCACGTCGAGGCCTGGCCGGACATCATCCTGCCCGAGCTCCGCGTCGCGATCGAGTACGACTCCACCGGTCGGCACGGGCTCGAGCACGTCGGCCCCCGGCAGGAGACCGACCGCAGAAAGGACCGCGCCGTCCGTGCCGTGGGGTGGGAGGTCGTCCGCATCCGCACCGGACGGCTGCCGGCGCTCGGCCCGTACGACCTGCAGGTCTCGGGCATCTCCGGGCGGACCGTCGAGCGGCTTGCGGACACCCTGCGCGAGCTCCGGGGCGCGCTGTTCGTCGACGCGTACACCCGGTGACGCCGCCGACCGGGGGACAGGCGCGGCGTGACGGGGTACGACCCGGCTGGGAGCGGTCGCGAGCGACGGGTAGGTATACATGGTGACCACCGTCTTCTGTCTCCACGCCCTCGGCGCGAGTTCCGAGGAGTTCGCGCTGCTGCGCGCCGAACTCGTCGGCGACCTCGACCTGATCGGCATCGACCTGCCCGGCTTCGGTCGCAGCCCGGCGTCGTCCGGCACCACCGTCGAGGAGATGGCCGTCCTGGTGGAGCGCGCGATCGGGGCGAGCGGCTCGACGGAGTGGATGCTCCTCGGGCACTCGATGGGCGGCAAGGTCGCCACGGTGGTGGCCGACCGCACGATCTCCGGCGCGAACGGCCTGTTCGGGCTGCGAGCCGTGGTGCTCCTCGCCGCGTCCCCGCTCGCTCCCGAGCCGATGGACGACGACCGCCGCTGGACGATGCTGTCATGGGCTGCGGGTGGCCCGATCGGCGCCGAGGACGCCGAGGAGTTCGTCGCCGCCAACACCGCGGCACCCCTGGCGCCCTCGCGGCACAGCGCGGCGGTGCAGGACGTCGAGCTGACCGACCCGGCAGCCTGGACGGACTGGCTGTCCCGCGGCAGCCGCGAGGACTGGTCGGACGCCGCACCGAACCCGGTGCCCGCCCTGGTGCTCGCCGGCGCCGAGGACGGCGACCTCGATGCCGACGCCCAGCGCCGCCTGACCCTGCCGCACTGGCCGAACAGCGAGCTCCACGTCGTCGACGGCGCAGCCCACCTGCTGCCCTGGGAACAGCCCGAGGCCGTGGCCGAGCGCATCCGCGACTTCTGGCAGCGCCGTGTCACGGGGTCGCCGGTCGTCCCCGTGGAGCACGCCCGCGTGATCGCCTCACCGCGGGTCAGCGCCCGGACCCGAGGTCTGCTGGCCCAGCGGGCACTGCCCGACGACCCGGCGGCCGCACCCCACGCCCTGATGCCGACGCAGTTGGACACCCTGCGTGCGGTCGCGCGGATCGTCGTCCCGCAGCCCGGCACCGACCAGGTCGACCTGGCACTGCGGGTCGACGCGCAGCTGGCCGCCGGGCTCGGCGACGGCTGGCGGCCGGACGGCCTGCCGGTGGACGCCGAGGCCTACCGTGCCGCGCTCGACGTGCTCGCCGCACCCGCCCGCGACGGCGTGCTCGACCAGGCCCTCGAGTCCGTGGCTGCCGGGCGGTACCGCGCCGACGGCGATCTCGACGCCGAGCAGCTGCGCGCGTGGTTCGAGGACGCCAGCGTCGACCTCGTGAAGCACTGGCTCGCACACCCCGCCACCCTGGCCGCCATCGACTTCGACGGCTACGCGAACGGCGGCGACGGCGTCCGCAAGCAGGGCTTCCAGCTGCTCGCGGCGGGCGAGCGCGAGGCCTGGGAACCCGAGGCCCCCGCCGGCCCCGGTACCGCCGGCACCGCCGGCACGATGGACACCGCACCGACGACCGGAGCTGCACGATGAGACTCGACGGACAACGCACGTACGGCACGGACGACGTCATCGACGTGGTGGTGGTCGGCACCGGGGCCGGGGGAGCGCCGCTCCTCGCATCGCTGGCCCGCCGTGGCCTGACGGTCGTCGCGCTCGAGGCCGGTCGCAACACCGAGCCGGGCGACCACGTGCCGGACGAGGTCGCCGCCCCCGGTGACATCAACTGGATGGACGAGCGGCTGAGCGGCGGTGGGACCCCCACGGCCTTCGGCCCGAACAACAGCGGCACGGGCGTCGGCGGTTCTACGCTGCACTGGGGCGCGTTCACCCCGCGGCCGAGCGAGCACGACCTGCGGCTGCGGACCGAGAGCGGCGCGGGGCAGGACTGGCCGATCAGCCACGCCGAACTCACCGGCTGGATCGAGCAGGTCGAGCACGACGTCGGCGTCGCCGGCCCTGAGCACTACCCGTGGGACCCGTCCCGCCGTTACCGGATGCGCCCGCCGGCCCGGAACGCCTCGTCGGACATGATGATGCGCGGCACCGCGGCCGCCGGGATCACCGCGACCGACGCCCCCGTCGGCCTGACCACCGAGGACCGGCACCAGGAGCACCACGGGCTGCGTCAGGCCTGCGTGTCCTGCGGCTCGTGCCACCAGGGCTGCCGCAACGGCTCGAAGGTGTCGATGGACACGACCTACCTACCTGCCCGCCGCCGTGGCGTTCGGTGCCGAGATCCGTCCGGAGTCCTTCGTGCACGGCATCGAGCTCGACGCGGCGGGACGGGTCGAGGCGGTCCTGTACACCGCCGACGGGCGCGAGCACCGCCAGCGCTGCCGGACCCTCGTCCTCGCCGCGGGCGGTGTCGAGACGCCGCGGCTGCTGCTGCACACCGGTGTCGCGAACGGCAGCGGACAGGTCGGCCGGAACTTCACCGCGCACGGAGCCACCCAGGTGTGGGCGCGCTTCGACGAGTCGATGCGCTCGTACCGCGGGTACCCGTCGTCGATCATCACCGAGGACTTCGTCCGACCGGCGGACGCCGACTTCGCGGGCGGCTACCTCATCCAGAGCCTGGGCGTGCAGCCACAGACCTTCGCGACCTCGCTGGTCCGGGGTGGCGGACTCCGCGGCACCGAGCTCGTCCGGGCGCTGCAGGACTACCCGTTCTCGGCCGGCGTCGGCATCAACGCCGAGTGCCTGCCGTACGACGACAACCGCCTCGAGCTGACCGACGAACTCGACGAGCACGGTGTCCCGCGTGCCCGGGTCTCGTTCACCCCGGGCTCGAACGAGGAAGCGATCCGTCGTCACGCGGTCCGCACGATGACGACCATCGTCGAGGCTGCCGGTGGGCAGGACGTCCGGGTGCTCGAACGCACGGCGCACACCATCGGCACCGCGCGGATGGGCACGGACCGCGAGACCTCCGTCGTCGACCGGGACGGCCGCTCGTGGGACGTCCCGAACCTGTGGATCGCCGACAACTCGGTGTTCCCGAGCGCGGTCATCGCGAACCCGGCGCTGACGATCATGGCGCTCTCGCTCCGCACCGCCGACCGCATGCTGCAGGCCGCCTGAGCAGGTGCCCCGACGGCCTGGTCGCGCGTCAGCCCCGCAGCGCGAGCGCCTCGCTCGTCCACCGTGCGTGCAGGTCCCACGGGTCGTCGACCCCGGCGGCGACGGCGTCCACGTGGGCCAGGAGTTCCGGCGTCACCCGGAACCACTCGGTGCCCGGGTACCGGCTGGCGGCGAAGGCTGCGTGCCGGCGGCGTTCGAGGGTCCGGTCACCGCGCTCGAACGCCAGCAGGTCCTGGTGCGGGATCGCCGCGAGCCGCTGCCGAGGGTTCATCGTCGTGCCGATCTTGATGCGGTCGCCGAAGTCGTCGCGCATCCGCAGGTAGTAGACGACGTCGACCCGAGGGGGAGCGAGGTCGCCGTCCGGCACGTCACCCCAGCGCCACTCGCACCGGGCGCACACCGCACCCGAGGGGAACCGCACCCCGATCCGCGAACCGCACGCCGGGCACGGTCCGGGCAGGGTGTCCTCGATGCCGGAGTGTTCGGCGGCGAGGTCGGCGACGAACGCGACGTGCGCGCCGCACAGGGGGACGCCCGCGAGCCCGTCCGCGAGCACGCCCGCGCAACCCGGCACGCAGCACGACGAGGTGACCATGCGCCGAACGCTAGCCCGACCCACCGACGTGCCCCGGGCCTCCCGGCCGCTGCGCGCGCTGGGCGTACCGGGTCGAATCGGTCGTACCTGGTCAAATCGGGCGTACCTGGTCGAATCGGGCGTACCTGGTCCGTTCTTCCCACCAGGTATGCCCGTTCCTACCAGCCATCGCACCCGTTCTGGGAAAGAGCGGGCGTACCTGCGGGAACCGGGCGTACCTGGTCGGATCGGGCGTATCTGGTCGAATCGGGCGTACCTAATCCGCTCTTCCGATCAGGTATGCCCGTTCCTACCTGCCATCGCGCCCGCTCTGGGAAAGAGCGGGCGTACCTGCGGGAACCGGGCGTACCTGGTCGAACCGGGCGTACCGGCCAAGATCGGGCGTACCTGGTCCGTTCTTCCGACCAGGTACGCCCGTTCCCACCAGCCATCGCACCCGCTCTGGGAAGGAACGGGCACGCAGGCCGCCGTCAGTCGGTGAAGATCACCCCGACGGGCTCGCGCTTCTCCTCCTGGAACTCGTCCTCACCGCGACCGAGCGCCCAGTACGCCGACAACGACATCTCGCGCTTCTCCAGCCCCCAGTCGTCCTGCAGCAGCCGACGGATCGCCTTCATCGCGGTCCGCTCGCCGTGCGCGAAGACCTGGACCGGCCTGGAGGCACGCGGCAGCCCGCGGGCCGTCTCCAGCAGGAGCGTGCCCGGCTGGGCGCCGGTGGCGTCCCGGTGCAGCCACCGCAGGTCGACCCCGGCCGGGTGCCGGATGTCCTGCTCGTCGGCGGGCCCGGCCACCTCGACCAGGGCGACGCCGACGGCGGAGCCGGGCATCGACTCGAGTGCGGCGCCGATCGCGGGCAGGGCGCTGTCGTCGCCGAGCAGCACGTGCGTGACCGCCGGGTCAGGGGTCGGCGCGTAGCCACCACCGGGCCCGGACAGGGCGAGTCGATCGCCGGGCTGCGCAGACGCTGCCCAGGGACCGGCGAGGCCCTCCTCGCCGTGCACGACGAAGTCGATCGCGATGGTCCGCGTGGTGTGGTCGGCCGCACGCACCGTGTAGGTGCGGCGGGCGGGGCGGTCGTGCTTCGGCAGGGTCTCGCGCAGGGCCTCGAGGTCGTACGGCGGCACGAGTCCGAGCGACGGCTTCGCGAGCAGGAGCTTGACGTACTTGTCGGTCGAGCCGAGCCGGTCGGGGTCGGCCTGGGCGACGAAGTCCTCGAAGGCCGAGCCGCCCAGGTGCACGCGCACCATGTGGGGCGAGAGCCGTTCGGTGCGGTCGACGACGAAGACGTGCTGGGGGCGTTTGGGTTTCGAGCTCATCGTGGGGGAGCTTCCTCTCGCGGGTTCGGCGCCACCTGGGTGATCCCTGCTTGACGCGCGCGGCACTAAGGTTAGCCTTACCTCATGGACTCGACCGTCATCCCGTTCTCCGAGCTGCTGCGGCGTCGCACGCGGCGCTCGCACGGTGCCTCGGCCACGAGCGGCTTCATGCAGGACCTGCTCGGCGGCGACTGCGACGTCGCCGACTACGCGGACCTGCTCGGACAGTACGCCTTCGTGTACGACGCGCTCGAGCGGGCGGCGGAACGCATGGCCGACCACCCCGTGGCGGCGCCGTTCGTCACCGCGCAGCTCACCCGGATGCCGGCGATCCGCGCCGACCTCGAGTACCTGATCGGCCCGGACTGGTCCGAACTGGTGTGCCCGCTGCCCGCGACGACCGCGTACGTGCGACGCCTCAACGAGGTCGCGGCTGAGTGGCCCGGCGGCTTCGTGGCACACCACTACACGCGGTACCTCGGCGACGTGTCCGGCGGGCACGTGATCGGGCAGGTGCTGGCCGAGCGGTTCGGGTTCGACACGAACGGCGTCCTCTTCTACATCTTCGACCAGGTCGCCGACCCGAGCGACTTCGAGCACACCTACCGGGCCCAGCTCGACGCCGCGCCCTGGACGGCCGAGGAGCAGGAGCGGGTGATCGCCGAGGTCGAGCTCGCCTACGAGCTGAACCGTGGGCTGCTCGCCGGCCTCGACGCCCGCCGTGCTCCGTTCCGTCAGGAGCCGGGCGACACGTCGGTCGCCGCCGTCACGGCCTGACCGCACAGCGGCGGTCCCCGCGCAGAGCCCCTCGGCCCCGGCCCCCGGCCCCGGCCTCGCGTCCGTCCGGACGGTCGACGTCATGCGCCCCCGGGTGCCGATACGCTGCTGGGACCCGGGACCAGCCTCCCGGACGACCCGGAAAGGACTCCATGACGGCGATCGACGGATCTGCACGCCACGAGCGCGCGCGGGACGACGTCAGCGGTGCGGTCGACAGTGACCTGCGCGCCGACGTGCGGTACCTCGGCAACCTCCTCGGCCGGGTGCTGCGGGAGAACGGGGGCGACGAACTGCTCCACGACGTGGAGTCGTTGCGCGCCGCCGTGATCGACGCCTACGAAGGCGACCACGCCGAGGGCGCAGCGCGTGCCCAGGCGATCGTCTCTGGCATGTCGGCCGAACGCGCCGAGGCCGTGGCACAGGCGTTCACCACCTACTTCCACCTCACAAACCTGGCCGAGGAACACCACCGCGTGCGGGTCCTCCGGCAGCGTGGTGACGACGGCGGCGTGGCCGGCGACTCGTTCCCCGCCACCTACGCCGAGCTCGTCGCCGAGGTCGGCGAGGCCGAGGCTGCCGAACGCCTCCGCACCCTGCGGTTCCACCCGGTGCTGACGGCCCACCCGACCGAGGCCCGCCGCCGCGCGGTCACCACGGGTGTCCGCCGCATCACGGACCTCATCGACGAGCGCGACCGTGCCCGCAACGCGATGGCCCGCGCCGAGAACGAGCGCCGCCTGCTCGAGGAGATCACGACCCTCCTGCGCACCTCGCCGCTCCGCACCACCCGGCCGACCCCGCTCGACGAGGTCCGCACCGCGATGAGCGTGTTCGACCAGACCCTGTTCGAGATCGTCCCGCAGGTCTACCGCCTGCTCGACGACCGGCTGCAGGGCGACGACGCCGGCCGCGCTTCCGTGATCGCGCCCGCGTTCGTGCGGTTCGGCACCTGGATCGGCGGCGACCGCGACGGCAACCCGCACGTCACGGCCGACGTCACCCGCCAGGCCGCCGAGATCGCGGCGGAGCACATCCTGCTCGGCCTCGCCCGCGCGACCACCCGCATCGGCAGCGCCCTGACCCTCGACGCGAGCGACACCCCCGCCGACGCCGGCCTCACCGCCCTCGTCGCCGCGCAGGAGTCCCTCGACCCGGGCATCGCCGAGCGCATCGGCGTCCGCGCACCGAACGAGACCCACCGTCGTGCGCTCCTGTTCGTCGCCGCGCGCATCGACGCCACCCGGACCGGCACCACACCGCTGGCCTACGACGGCCCCGAGGCGCTGCTGGCCGACCTCCGCACCATCCAGGCGTCGCTCATCGCCGCCGGTGCCATCCGCCCGGCGAACGGCGAGCTGCAGAACCTCGTCTGGCAGGTCGAGACCTTCGGGTTCCACCTGGCCGAGCTCGAGGTCCGGCAGCACTCGCAGGTGCACCGAACGGCCCTCGCCGAGATCCGCGCCGGTGGCGAACTGAGCGAGACCACCGAAGAGGTCCTCGCCGTGTTCCGCACGATCGCCGGGCTGCAGTCCCGCTACGGCGTCCGTGCGGCGAACCGGTACATCGTGTCCTTCACGCAGTCCCCGGCGGACCTGGCGAACGTGCACGAACTCGCGGTCGCCGCGCTCGGATCCGCCGAGGCCGCGCCGGTGCTCGACGTCATCCCGCTGTTCGAGACCTTCGCCGACCTGCACGCCAGCGTCGACATCCTCGACGAGGCCGTCCGCACCGAGGCGTTCCAGCGACGCCTCGCCGCGACCGGCCGTCGGCTCGAGGTCATGCTCGGCTACTCGGACTCGTCGAAGGACGTCGGCCCGGTGTCCGCGAACCTGGCGCTGTACGACGCCCAGGCCCGCATCGCCGACTGGGCCCGCGACAACGACATCGAGCTGACCCTGTTCCACGGCCGGGGCGGTTCGCTCGGCCGCGGTGGCGGTCCCGCCAACGAGGCGGTCCTCGCGCAGCCGCCGGGGTCGATCGACGGTCGCCTGAAGCTCACCGAGCAGGGTGAGGTCATCTTCGCCCAGTACGGCGACCAGGACATCGCCGCCCGCCACCTCGAGCAGATGGCCTCGGCGACGCTGTTCGCGTCGTCGCCGTCGAACGAGGCGCGCACCGCCGCCGCGGCCGCCCGGTTCGCCGACCTCGCCCAGCAGCTCGACGACGTCTCGCGCGTCGCCTTCTACGACCTGGTCAAGGCCGACGGCTTCGCGCCGTGGTTCGCCCGGGTCACCCCGATGGAGGAGATCGGCCTGCTGCCCCTCGGCTCCCGCCCGGCCCGTCGTGGCCTGTCGGTGGAGTCGCTGGAGGACCTCCGCGCCATCCCGTGGGTGTTCTCGTGGACGCAGGCGCGCATCAACCTCGCCGGCTGGTACGGGCTCGGCTCCGCGCTCGAGGCCGTCGGCGACGTCGACGTGCTCCGCGCCGCGTACGCCGATTGGCCGCTCTTCGCCGCGATGATCAAGAACGTCGAGATGTCGCTCGCGAAGACCGACGAGCACATCGCCCGCCGGTACCTCGAGCTCGCCGACCGCGACGACCTCGCCGCGAAGGTGCTCGACGAGATGGTCCGCACCCGCGACTGGGTGCTCCGCGTCTCCGGCGGCAGCGACGTGCTCGAGGACCGACCCGTCCTCGCCCGCGCCGTGCGCCTCCGCAGCCCGTACGTCGACGCCCTGTCGCACCTGCAGCTCCGTGCGCTGCGCGCCATCCGTACGTCCGGCAGCACGGACCCGACGGACGCCGACCACCGGCTCCTGCTGCTCACCGTCAACGGGATCGCGGCCGGCCTGCAGAACACGGGCTGACGCCCCCGACCGATGGACAGGAGGCCCGGTGCCAGCTGGCACCGGGCCTCCCGTCCGTCCGCGCGCACGTCCCGGGTCGCGCCGCCGAGTGGTCACGAAGCGTCGGCTGCGCCGTCGCCGAGCGACCGGTTGCGACCACTCGGCGGACGTGAGCGGGGTGTCGTGACCGCTCGTGCCGCACGCCGCCGCTCCGCCGAGTGGTCACGGCACGTCGGGTGGCACCCGCCGTGTGGTCACGACCCGTCGGCTGCGCCGTCGCCGAGCGACGGAACGCGACCACTCGGCGGACGTGAGCGGGGTGTCGTGACCACTCACGCGGCGCCCGCCGCCGCTCCGCCGAGTGGTCACGACACGTCGGGTGGCCCCCGCCGAGTGGTCACGAACCGTCGGCTGCGCCGTCGCCGAGCGACGGAACGCGACCACTCGGCGAACGTGAGCGGGGTGTCGTGACCGCTCACGCGCCGCTCCGCCGAGTGGTCACGACACGTCGGGTGGCCCCGGCCGAGTGGTCACGAACCGTCGGCTGCGCCGTCGCCGAGCGACCGGTTGCGACCACTCGGTGGACGTGAGCGGGGTGTCGTGACCGCTCGCGCGCCGCACGGGAGGCCCGTGGCGGGGCCGCACCGGGCCTCCAGTCCGTCCGCGCGCACGTCGCAGGCCGCGTTTCGTGAGCAGCAACGGTCGCTTCCGGCACCGCGACCCGACCGTGCTGCTCACGAAGTGCCTGTCGAATCGATTCGGGGACGCGTAGCGTGTCCGAGGTGACGACGGAGCGCAGGCTGGGACCGACGACGACCGTGCTGCCCCCGATCGTGCCGCTGGCGCTCATCGTCGGCGTGTCGCCGTTCGCCACGGACATGTACATCCCCGCACTCCCGGCCATCGCGCGCGACCTCGGCACCACGCCCGGCGCGGTGCAGCTGTCGCTCACGGCGTTCCTCGTGGCCTTCGCGGTCGGCCAGCTCCTCGTCGGACCGGTGAGTGACGGGATCGGTCGTCGGCCGATGCTCGTCGTCGGGACCGCACTGTTCGCCCTCGCGTCGGTCGGCTGCGCGCTCGCCCCCGACGTCGTGACGCTGGTGGTGGCCCGCGTTGCGCAGGGACTCGCCGGTGCCGCGGGCGCCGTGGCGGGCCGGGCGATGGTGTCCGACGTGACGAGCGGCACCCGGATGGCGAAGGTGTTCGGCACGCTCGCGGCCATCAACGCGATCGGACCCGTGGTGGCCCCGCTGGCCGGGGGAGCGGTGCTGACGGTCGGCACGTGGCGGCTCATGTTCGTCGTGCTGGCCGTGCTCGGCGCCGTGTTCTTCGTGGCCGTGGTGCTGCGGTTCCGCGAGACCCTGCCGCCGGAGCGTCGTGGTGGCGTCGGGTTCGCGGCCAACGGGCGGCGCATCCGCGAGCTCCTGGCAATCCCGCGGTTCCGGGCCTACGTGCTGAGCGGGGTGCTGTCGACGGTGGGGTTCTTCGCGTACATCGCGACGAGCTCGTTCGTGTTCCAGTCGGAGTTCGGGTTCTCCGAGGGCCTGTACACGCTGGTCTTCGCCACGAACGCGTCGATGATGATCGTCACGACGCTGCTGTTCGGTCGGCTCGTCGGACGGTTCACCGAAGACGCCTTGCTGACCCTGGGCCTGGTCGTCGGGACGGTCGGGGCCACGGCCGTGTTCGTGTCGGCGCTCCTCGGACTCGGGCCCGTGCCGGTGTGGTGCGCCCTCGCGGTCGTGACGGCCGCGTGGGGCTTCGTCCTGCCGGCGGCGATGACCCGCACCCAGCACGTCGGCGCGGCGCACCCGGGCACCGCGGCCGCCCTGCAGGGCGGGCTGACCTTCGGCATCGGCGGTCTCGGCACCCCGCTCGCCGGCGCGCTCGGCGGCACCGCGCTGGCCATGGGCGGGGTGATGGCAGCGCTGATGGCCGCGGCCGTGGTGGTCCAGGTGACGGCGACGCGGCGAAACCGGTCCCACAACTGAGGGCGACGCGGCGAAACCGGTCCCACAACTGAGGGCGACGCGGCGAAACCGGTCCCACAACTGAGGGCGACGCGGCGAAACCGGTCCCACAACTGACGGCGACGCGGCGAAACCGGTCCCACAACTGAGGGTCTGAGCCGGTAGGTTGCTGGTTGCAAGGCGCACCGATCTGAGGAGACCCACCGAGATGGACATCGTCGTACACGAGGCGGAGACCGACACCGCCGTCCTGGAGTGCAGCGGCCGGCTCAACATGGTCTCCGCGCCCACGTTCCGCGAGACCGTCGCGCAGATCGTCGGCAACGGGCGTTCGCGGCTCGTGGTCGAGCTCTCCGGGGTCGAGTTCATGGACTCCTCCGGGCTCGGCGCCCTGGTCGGCAGCCTGAAGACCGCGCGGCAGGCCGGCGGCGACCTCCGCATCGCGGCACCGTCGGAACAGGTCCAGATGGTGCTCAAGCTCTCCAACATCGACAAGATCCTGCGGACGTACCCCGACGGGGACGCCGCGGTGACCGACTGGTGATGACCGCCCCCGTCGCCGAGCACATGCTCGCACTGGCGTGCCCCCCGGATGACGTGTCCGCCGTGCACGACTTCCTCGCGGGCGTGTGGCAGCACGAGCCGTCGGTCGCGACCGAGGACCGGATGGCCCTCGAACTCGCGCTCGTCGAACTCACCTCGAACGTCATCGAGCACGGCGCGCGTGCGGACGGCGTCTCGTGCGAACTCCGGCTCGAGATCGGCGACGAGCGCTTCCAGGCGCTGCTCTCCGACGACGGGGTCGCGGCGACGGTGGATCCCGATGCCGCCGTGCTGCCCGACGACTTCGCCGAAGGCGGTCGCGGGCTCGCCCTCGTCCGGATGGTCGTCGACGATCTGCGGTACGAACGCGTCGCCGACCGGAACCGCTGGACGGTGCTGCGCTCCCGGCATTGAGCGGGAGCACGGCCGTCACGCATCGACGGATCCGCCCCGGTCGTCCACCCAGCGCACTCCGTGGGCCGTAAACCGCAATGACGGATCGCCGATTGCCGCGCATCCTGGACACCGTGTCACGATTCGCGCGATGACTGTCGAGCCTGATCCCCGGATCCGGTTCGAGACGTCCGGCGCCGGACTCGACGCGGCCGTGCAACTGTACGAAGAGGCCTACGAGAGCACGGGGTTCTCGGCGTCCCGGACCGATCGTCCGTTCGCGTACCGGTTCCAGGTCGTCGGCGATGACATGATGACGTTCCGCTCCACCCGGTTCGACGGGCGGATGCAGGGCGAGGTCGAGGTCCCCGACGAGTACGTCGTGATGTGGACCTCCGACGGCGGTGGCCGCGTCGACGTCGGTCGCCAGGAGGTCGACTTCGCACCGGGGACGCCCCGCGTGTTCCCGACACGGCGCCCCTTCGCGTTCGACCTGCAGGACATCCGCCAGAGCCTCGTGCAGTTCGACCGCACGTACCTGGAGGGCGTCGCCGCCGAGGTGCACGGCACCCGGCCCGGCCCCCTGGTGTTCGACCACACCGCGGCGCCCCGGCCGGAGGACCTCCGCGCCTGGAACGCCCGGGTGCAGCGTGCCGCAGCGATCGTGCTCGGCCCGGCACCGCTCACCGAGCTGGCCCTCGCCGAGACCGTGCGCGAGACCGCGCTGGCGTTCCTCGACACGTTCCCGCACGAGTCCATCGCCCCCGACGTCGGGCTGCCGCAGGGCGCCACGGGCCGTGTCCGCGAGGCCGTGGAGTTCATGCACGCCTTCGCCCACACGCCCGTGACCACGACCGACGTCGCCCTGCACGTCGGCCTGAGCGTCCGGGGGCTGCAGCAGGCGTTCCAGCGGCAGGTCGGCACAGCGCCGAACGCGTTGCTGCGGGGGATCCGCCTGGACCGCGTGCACGAGGAACTCCGGCGTGCGTCGGCGGGTGACCTGACGGTGGCGAGCGTGGCGCTGCGCTGGGGCTTCGCGCACCTCGGCCGGTTCTCGGCGGCGTACGCGTCGCGCTTCGGGCAGTACCCGCGCGACACGCTGCAGCAGCCCCGGGGCGCGGTCCCGCAGCCCTGACGCACGTCACACTCCGGATCGCGCCTCGCCGGTTCGTTACGCTGCCCGGGTGAGCAGACCGCGACCGTGGGTGATCGTCCCCGGCATCTGGAACTCGGAGCCGGACCACTGGCAGTCCGTCTGGGAGCGGGAGGGGGAGCAGCAGGACGAGCGCGACCGCCACCACCAGCTCCGCGCCGCCGTCCGCATCGCCCCCACCTCCTGGAGCGACCCGGACCCCGACGACTGGCGCGCCGCGATCGCCACGGCCGTGGCCTCGTGCGCGGAGCCCCCGGTCCTCATCGCCCACAGCCTCGGCGTCCTGGCCGTCGCCGACTGGCTCGTCACCACGGTGGACGCTCCCACGCTCGTCGCCGGCGCCTTCCTCGTCGCCCCGCCCGACCCGCTCGGCGACGCGTTCCCGGCCGAGGCTGCGGGCTTCGTGGCACCGCGGCCGGTGCCCCCGGCCCAGCAGGTCCCGACGCGCCTCGTCCTGAGCGACGACGACCCGTACTGCAGCGCTGACCGGGCCGTCGTGTTCTCCGACGCGATGGGCGCGGACGTCGTCCGTGTCGGTGCCCTCGGGCACGTGAACGTCGCCAGCGGAGTCGGTGCCTGGTCCGCGGGACGGGAACTGTTGCGGGCGTTCGAGGACGGCCTCCGCCCACCCCGGTGAGCACGGCGCGCGACACGCCGCTCAACTCCGCTCCGATATGGCAGGCGGTACAGCGACACACCGCGGATGTCCCACGTTTCGTCCCGCGCGATATTTATCCTTCGGACATGGAGACCCAGTCCGGCGCACGCACCCCGCTCGTGGACCCGTTCGGCCGCGAGCTCGAGGAGTGGCTCCGCGACGCACCGGCGACCCGTGCCCCGTACGTGCCGGACCTCGTCGTCCCGCCCGTCACCGGCCCCGTGCAGCGCCCCGGAGACGCCGCGATCAGCACCTCGACCGCCGACGAAGCCACGGCCGCAGCGCCGACCGCCGACGAAGACACGGCCGCAGCGCCGGCCGCCGACGAAGCGACGGCCGCAGCGCCGACCGCCGACGCGACAACCGCGACGACCGCCCCGGCGCACGCCGCCACCCTGGCACCGGCGCACGTCGCCACCCCGGCACCGGCCGACGAGACGACCCCGTCGGCGCCCGCCGCCCCCGCGTTCCGCCGCGACCGCGCCCGGCACGCCGCGGTCTGCGCCCCGTCCTTCCCGGAGCCGCCGGAGCGTCTGGCCCTCCGCATCGAGGACCTCGCCGTCGAGATGTCCTCGTCCACGGGCCGCAGCAGCATCGAGCGCATCGTCCTGCTCGAGGACGAGGTCCGCCGCCGTGACGAGGACCTCGCTCGCCTCGCCGCGTGGGAGGCCACCGTCGCCGACTCCGACGACCCCGAGGTGACGGCCGCCCGCGCCTTCGCCCACACCGTCTTCGCCGACCTGCTGACCGACGCCGCCGCCGAGGCGGACCGCCGCGACCGCGCCGCAGCCCGCCGCGCAGCGACCGCGCCCGTGACGCTCGTCACCCGACCGGCCCCGGTGCCGACCCGCGCAGCACGGAGCGTCCCCGCAGCAGAGCAGGCACCCGCACCGGAAGCCGCACCGGTGGTGGAACTCGTCACCCCGGAACGCGACGAACCCGTCCGGCCGGTGCTGGGCCTCCCGGCCGTGTCCCCGGTGTCCGCGGCCACACGACCGACCCCGCTCGTCCTGCCCGCCACCGGGCCGACGGTCATCGACCGCGCGGCCTTCGCCGCCGCGCTCACCGCGCACCAGGGCGTCACCGCCAGCACGCCGGTCGTCCTGCCGGACGCCGTCGCCGCACCCGTCGTCCCGGCCCCCGTCGCGAACGCGGCAGAAGCCGACACCGACACGGCGGCAGAGCCGGCCGCGGCCGGCTGGTGGTCGCGACTCGTCGACCGGCTGCTCGGCCTGCTCGGTCGTCGCTGACGGCTTGCGGCCACGGCGCCGTCGGGTGCACCGCCTTCGGTCGCATGGCCTTCGGTCGCATCGCTCCGGGTCGCACTGCTTCCGGTCGTACTGCCTGGAGGCCCGGATCACCCCACACGGGCCGGCTGCCCCGTGCGGGGCGGTCGCCTCGGTACACTGACGGGATGCCGACGCTCCGCGAACTCCAGGCCGTGATCGAGGACCTGTGGCCCGCCGCCGGTGCCGAGTCGTGGGACTCCGTCGGGCTCGTCGCGGGTGACCCGGACGCCACCGTCGAGCACGTGCACCTCGCCGTCGACGCGGTCCCGGCCACCGCCCGTGAAGCCGTCGAACTCGGCGCCGAGCTCCTGCTCACGCACCACCCGCTGCTGCTCCGCGGGGTGACGACGATCGCCGAGTCGACCTACAAGGGCAGTGTCCTCGCGACCCTCGTGCGTGGCGGCAGCGCCCTGCTCGCGGCGCACACCAACGCCGACGTCGTGACGACCGGCACCTCGGCCGTCCTCGCCGACCGCCTCGGGCTGACCGAGCAATGCCCGCTCGACGCCGGAGCCGACCCCGACACGGGCATCGGCCGAGTCGGGGTGCTGCCCGAGGGGACGACCCTCGGCGCCCTCGCCCGGAAGCTCGTCGACCTGCTGCCGCCCACCGCGACCGGCGTCCGCGTCTCCGGTGACTTCGACCAGCCCGTCCGCACCGTGGCGCTGTGCGCAGGTGCCGGCGACTCGCTGCTCGGCCACCCCGCCGTGCTCGACGCCGACGTCTACATCACGAGCGACCTGCGGCACCACCCGGCCTCGGAGTTCCGCGAACAGGCGCTGCTCGACGGCGGGCCGGCGCTCATCGACACCTCGCACTGGGCCACCGAGTGGCTCTGGCTCGACGTCGCCGCGGAGCAGCTGCGCACCCGGGCCGGGGTCCGCGTCACCGTGAGCGAACTCCGCACCGACCCGTGGGACTTCGCCGTCCTGCCGGCCGCCGAACCCACCACCCCCACAGAAGGAGCCTGACCATGAAGGCAGCACCCGAGGACCAGGTCATCCTCCTCGACGTCCAGCGTCTCGACAACGACGTCACCCGCATCGCCCACCGCATCACGTCGTTGCAGAAGGGCGACCAGCTGACCGAGCTGAGCAAGCAGGCCGCGGCGCTCCGGAGCGAACTCGTCGCCGCCACCGGCGAGGTCGAGGACGCCGAGCGCGACCTCGCCCGCCTGGAGTCCGACACCGCCGTGGCACAGGCCCGTGTCGAACGCGACACCACGATGCTGCAGAACGTCGCGAACGCGAAGGACGCCGCCGGACTGCAGAGCGAGCTCGACTCGCTGCAGCGGCGCATCGGCGGCCTCGAGACCGCCGAGCTCGAGATCATGGAGAACCTCGACGGGCTCCGCGCCCGGGTCGGTGACGTCGAGGCCAAGCTCGCTGACGTCGAGGCCGCCCGCGGTGGCCTGGTCGCCGAGCGCGACGCGGAGATCGCCCGGCTCACGGCCGACCGCGAGTCCGCCGAGCAGGCCCGTGCCGACGTCGCCGCCAAGGTGCCGGCCGAGCTGCTCGCCCTGTACGACCGGCAGCGTGCGCGCTACGGCTTCGGTGCCTCGCTGCTGCAGGGCGGCGTGTCGACGGCCTCGGGCGTGGCGCTCAACAACTCCGACCTGCAGACCATCCGCCGGGCTGCGCCCGACGACGTGGTGCTGTGCCCCGACAGCGAGGCGATCCTGGTGCGGACGGCCGAGTCCGGGCTGTAGTCGCGAGCGACGTCCGGGCCGGAGGCGCGGTGCCGGCTGGCACCGCGCCTCCTGTCCGTGGTGGGCTGGTCGCAACGCGTCGCGCGCGTCGCGCGCGTCACGCCGAGAGGTCACGAACTGTCGGCTGCGGCCGTGCCGGCCGACAGTTGGTGACCGCTCGGCGAACCTGAGCGGGGAGTCGTGACCGCGCGCGCCGTCCGACGGGAGGCCCGTGGCGGCTGGCACCGCGCCTCCTGTCCGTCGTGGGCTGGTCGCAACGCGTCGCGTGGGTGCCGTCGGCCGGTCACGAACTGTCGGCTGCGGCCGTGCCGGCCGACAGTTGGTGACCGCTCGGCGAACCTGAGCGGGGAGTCGTGACCGCGCGCGCCGCCCGCGCGGGCCAACGCAGCACGGAGAAGGGGGGCGAATGGGCCGGCCGTACGCCGGGTTCTGTCCCGCCGCTTGCACGGCGGTGACGGCCATCTCTCTCGGACCGACGTTGCCGTCGGCCTCCAGCGGTCTACCCGAGGACTCGGCGAGCAGCCTCAACGTCCTCTGTCTGACCTTGCTCCGGGCGAGGTTTACCGAGCGGATCCGGTCACCCGGACCCCTGGTGGTCTCTTACACCACCGTTTCACCCTTACCGACGTCTCCGCCGGCGGTCTGCTTTCTGTGGCACTGTCTCGCGGATTGCTCCGGGTGGGTGTTACCCACCGCCCTGCTCTGTGGAGCCCGGACGTTCCTCGGCGCTCCCGGGGGAGCGACGCGACCGTCTCACCGACCCATTCGCTGGAGCGAGTCTACCCGGCTCCGCGATGCCCGATGCGAGGGGCGCCCCACCCACACTGCTACCTGATGAGAACGGGCGTACCTGGTCGGAAGTTCCGACCAGGTACGCCCGATTCGACCAGGCACGCCCGCGACCAGGGACGCCCGATTCGACCAGGGACCCCCGCGACCAGGCACGCCCGCGACCAGGCACGCCCGCGACCAGGGACGCCGATCCGACCCGGACTAGACGCTGCGCGCCGCCAGGGTCGCGGCGCCGATGATGCCGGCGTTGTTGCGGAGCGTCGCGGGGATGATGTCGGCCTGCAGGTCGAGCAGCGGGAGGAACTCCTCGTACTGCTTCGAGACCCCGCCGCCGACGACGAAGAGCTCGGGGGAGAGCAGGGCCTCGAGCGTCGAGTAGTACTTCTGCAGGCGCTTCGCCCAGTGCTTCCACGACAGGTCGTCGCGCTCCTTGGCGGCGAACGAGGCGCGCGACTCGGCGTCGTGCCCCTCGATCTCCAGGTGCCCGAGCTCCGAGTTGACGATGAGCACGCCGTCGTTGATGAGCGCGGTGCCGATGCCGGTGCCGAGCGTCGTCACGATGACCAGGCCGTCCTTGCCCTTGGCCGCACCGAACTGCTGCTCGGCGAACCCGGCGGCGTCGGCGTCGTTGACGAAGTGGATGGAGCGGCCGAGCTCCTTCTCGAACAGCGCCTCGGCCTCGAAGCCGATCCACTTCTTCGACACGTTCGCGGCGGACATCGTCTTGCCGTCCCGCACGATGGCCGGGAAGCAGACGCCGACGGGCACGTCGTCACCGGGGGCGAGCTCGCCGATGATCTCCTTGACCACCGCCGTGATGTCCTGGGGCTTCCCGCCCTCGGGCGTGGCCTTCTTGATGCGGTCCGTGGTGAGGGCGCCGGACGCGACGTCGACGATCGCGCCCTTGATGCCCGTACCACCGATGTCGACGCCGACTGCGAGGGAGGTCATGAGGTTGTCGTGCCTTTCGGTTGCCTGCCGGAGGTGTCCGGTCAGGAGACGGTGAGGAGCTCCGCGCCGCGCTCGGTGACGACGAGGGTGTGCTCGAACTGCGCGGTCCACGACTTGTCGCGGGTCGAGACGGTCCAGTCGTCGGACCAGATGTCGGCTTCGATGCCGCCGAGCGTGAGCATGGGTTCGATGGTGAACACCATGCCGGGTTCGATCACCGTGTCGTACTGCGGTGCGTCGTAGTGGGGGATGATCAGGCCGGAGTGGAACGCCCGACCGACGCCGTGACCGGTGTAGTCGCGGACGACGCCGTAGCCGAAGCGCTTCGCGTACGCCTCGATGGCACGACCGATCACGTTGACCTGCCGGCCCGGGGCGACGGCCTTGATGCCGCGACGCAGTGCTTCTTCGGTCCGTGTCACCAGGTCCGACACCTCGGGCGCGGCCTGTCCGACGACGAACGTGCGGTTCGTGTCGCCGTGCATGCCGTCCTTGTAGGCGGTGATGTCGATGTTGACGAGGTCGCCCTCCTGCAGGACGGTGTCGTCGGGGATGCCGTGGCAGATGACCTCGTTGAGGCTCGAGCAGAGCGACTTCGGGTAGCCGCGGTAGCCGAGCGTGGAGGGGTAGGCGCCGTGGGCCACGACGAACTCGTGCCCGATGCGATCCAGCTCGTCGGTGGTCACGCCGGGGCGGATCGCTTCGCCGACGGCGTCGATGGCCTGCGACGCGATGCGTCCGGCGACGCGGATGCGCTCGACCTCGTCCGGTGTGTAGGTGTCACCGAGACCGTGCTCGTGGGGCTCGACCTTCCCGACGTACTCCGGACGCTCGATGTCCTTCGGGACGGCGCGGTGCGGGGAGATGCGGCCGGCGGTCAGGTGTCCGTGTTCGTCCCGGGGCATGCGGACCACTCTAGCCGCGGCGCGACGCGCCGAACGCAACCGCCCCCCGGGTGCGGCCCGACGGGGCGAGCGTGACTGCCTGGAGGCCCGGTGCCGGTCCGCCGGACCGGCGCCGGGCCTCCAGGGCGAGCCGAGTCTCGGACCGGCGGACAGATCCCGGAACGCGCGACCCGGAAGACGTCCGGAGAGCCGAGTCTCGGCGTGGAGCCACCGCGCCGGCGGTCCGCCGGCACCGCGACGTGGGTACGGTGGGCCGCATGAGCGAAGACCGCATCGAGTCCCAGTGGTGGTTCAACGACAAGACCGGCCAGGTCGAGCAGGGCCCGCAGTCCCCGCAGCGCGACCGGATCGGCCCGTTCGCGACGCGAGAGGAGGCGCAGCACGCGCTCGACCGCATCGCCGCGAACAACGAGAAGTGGGATGCCGAGGACCGCTGAGCACCGCGGCCGGCACCGCGGCCGGCACCCCGACGGCGCCCCGTGCGACGCCCCGGTGACGGCGCGTCGCACGGCCCCGCGCACACCGCCGGACCACTAGCCTGGGACGAGGCCCGCCAGCGGCCACCCGATACACGGAAAGGTCGTGCATGGACAAGCAGACGGACTTCGTGCTCCGCACCATCGAGGAGCGCGGCATCAAGTTCATCCGACTCTGGTTCACGGACGTCATCGGGACGCTGAAGTCGGTGGCGATCGCCCCGGCCGAGGTCGAGGGCGCGTTCGCCGAGGGCATCGGGTTCGACGGCTCCGCAATCGAGGGCCTCACCCGTTCGTACGAGGCCGACGTCCTGGCGCACCCGGACCCCTCGACCTTCCAGATCCTGCCGTGGCGGGGCGAGATCGACCCGACCGCTCGGATGTTCTGCGACATCACGACGCCGGACGGGCAGCCCGCCGTGGCCGACCCCCGCAACGTGCTGAAGCGCACCCTGGCGCGGGCGAGCGACCGCGGCTTCACGTTCTACACGCACCCCGAGATCGAGTTCTACCTGCTGAAGAGCCGCGAGTGGAAGGACGGCGGCCCGCAGCCCGTCGACCAGGCCGGCTACTTCGACAACGTGCCCGGCGGCAGCGCGCACGACTTCCGTCGCCGGTCGGTCCGGATGCTCGAGGACCTCGGCATCTCGGTCGAGTTCTCGCACCACGAGGCCGGCCCCGGACAGAACGAGATCGACCTCCGCTACGCCGACGCACTGACGATGGCGGACAACATCATGACCTTCCGCACCGTGGTGAAGGAAGTGGCGATCGAGCAGGGCGTCTACGCGACGTTCATGCCGAAGCCGATCTCGGGCCAGCCCGGTTCCGGCATGCACACCCACGTCTCGCTGTTCGAGGGCGACCAGAACGCCTTCTACGAGGCCGGTGGCCAGTACCAGCTGTCGCAGACGGCCAAGCACTTCATCGCCGGGGTGCTCAAGCACGCGCCCGAGATCACCGCCGTGACGAACCAGTTCGTGAACTCGTACAAGCGGCTCTGGGGCGGCGACGAGGCCCCGTCCTTCGTGACCTGGGGCCACAACAACCGCTCGGCCCTGGTGCGCGTGCCGCTCTACAAGCCGAACAAGGGCCAGTCCTCGCGCATCGAGTACCGCGGCATCGACTCGGCGGCGAACCCGTACCTGGCGTACTCGCTGCTGCTCGCCGCCGGCCTCAAGGGCATCGAGGAAGAGTACGAGCTCCCCGCCGAGGCCGAGGACAACGTCTGGAGCCTCAGCGACTCGGAGCGCCGGGCCCTGGGCTACAGCCAGTTGCCCGCGAGCCTCGACCACGCCCTGAGCCTGATGGAGGACTCCGAGCTGGTGGCCGAGACCCTCGGCGAGCAGGTGTTCAACTTCGTGCTGCTCAACAAGCGGCAGGAGTGGAAGCGCTACCGCGACCAGGTCACCCCGTTCGAGCTCGACACCAACCTCGGCGCGCTCTAGAGCCGAGCGCCCTGACCCCTCGGGAGCACGTTCCACATGACCGGTCGGACGACGACGTCACGTTCGGAGCTGGCCCGTCTGGGGTTCGCGGAGCTGTCGGAGAGCCTCGAGCGGGCTGCCGACCTGGAGGCCCGGTTCGGCCCCGACGTGCCGCTGCCGGTCGCCGGGTCTGCCGCGCTCTGGGGCGGCACCGCTGATCCGGACGGCGCCCTGCGGATGCTCGAGCGGCTGCTCGAGCGCGCGCCGGACGAGCTCCGCCCCGTCCTGACGGACGACGCGGCGACCGAGCGCCTGGTCCGCCTGCTCGGCGCGTCGATCGGGCTCGGGGAGTTCCTGCACCGGCGTCCGGCGGAGCTCGCCCTGCTGCTGGAACCGGTCGGCGAACCGTGGTCGCAGGAGCGGTACACGGCGTCGCTGGCCGAGGCCGTCGACGGCGCCACGGGTGAGGACGCCCGGATGCGCCTGCGGGTGCGCTACCGCCGGCACCTGGCCCAGATCGCCCTGTTCGACGTGCTGCACCCCGTGCCGACGGATGCGTTCCCGGCCGTGGCTGCCGGCCTCGCCGACCTGGCGGGAGCCACCCTCGACGCCGCGGTCGACATCGCCCGGCGCGAGGTGCCGTTCCCCGCGGCCGACGTCGCGGCGACCCCGCTCGCGGTGATCGCGATGGGCAAGGCCGGTGCCCGCGAGCTCAACTACGTCAGCGACGTCGACGTCATCTTCGTCACCGAGCCCACCGACGAGGTCCCCACCGACCGGGCCGTGCTCGTCTCCACCCGCATCGCGATCGCCGCCATGCACGCGATCACCGACCTCGCCGCCGAGCCCGCCCTGTGGGAGGTCGACGCGAACCTCCGGCCCGAGGGCAAGGACGGCGCACTCGTCCGCACCCTCGACTCGCACGTGGCGTACTACGAGCGCTGGGCGAAGGGGTGGGAGTTCCAGGCGCTGCTCAAGGCCCGCCCGATCGCCGGGTCCGCCGACCTCGGTGCCCGGTACGCCGAGGCCGTCGCGTCGTTCGTGTGGAACTCCTCCACCCGGCCGGGGTTCGTCGAGTCGGTGCAGCGCATGCGCGAGCGGGTGACCGAGCACATCCCCGACGCCGACGTCGACCGCCAGCTCAAGCTCGGCCCCGGAGGCCTGCGGGACGTCGAGTTCACCGTGCAGCTCCTGCAGCTCGTGCACGGCCGTGACGACCCGTCCGTGCGGGTCCGGTCGACGCTCGAGGCGATGGACGCCCTGACCGACGCCGGGTACGTCGGCCGTGCCGAGGCCGCTCGGTTCGGGCCGGACTACGCCCTGCTCCGGGTGCTCGAGCACCGCATCCAGCTCCGGCGTCTGCAGCGGACGCACCTGATGCCCTCCGACGAGGAGGAGTTGCGGGTGCTCGCCCGGTCGAGCGGTGTCGCCGCGTCGGCCCCGGCGCTCGAGGCCCGCTGGCGTGCCGTGAAGCTCGAGGTCCGCGGGCTGCACGAGCGCCTGTTCTACCGGCCGCTGCTGTCCGCCGTGGCCTCCACCGAGGACGAGATCGTCCTGACCAACGACCAGGTCGTCGACCGGCTCGCCGGTGTCGGGTTCGTCGACCCCACCGGCGCCGTCGGGCACATCCGCGCCCTCACGCAGGGCACGAGTCGGCGTGCGGCGATCCAGCGGAACCTGCTCCCCGTGCTCCTGCGCTGGATGGCCGAGGGGCCGGCGCCGGACCGTGCCCTGCTGGCCTTCCGCCGGTTGAGCGACGGCCTGGGGGAGTCGAGCTGGTTCCTCCGCATGCTGCGCGACTCGTCCGGTGCCGCACACTCGCTCACCACGGTGCTGTCCGAGTCGGCCTTCCTGTCCGGGCTGCTCGAGCGGTTCCCCGAGGCGGTCGCCTGGCTCGACGAGCCCGAGGCGCTCCTGCGTCCGCGGCCGATCGACGCGCTGCTCGCCGAGATGACCGCGACCACCGCCCGGCACGGCAACGACGTCGACGGCTCCGCGGCCCTGCTCCGGTCGGCTCGACGTCGGGAGACCCTGCGGCTCGGCATGGCCGCCGTGCTCGGCTCGCTCGACGTCGACGGCCTGGGCCCGGCCCTGAGCGACGTCACCGAGGCCACCCTGGCCGGTGCCCTCGCGCTCGCCCGTCGTGACGCCCCCGAGGGTTTCGAGTTCGGGATCATCGCGATGGGCCGGTACGGCGGGCGGGAGCTCGGCTTCGGCTCGGACGCCGACGTGCTGTACGTGTACCGCGCACCCGACCTGGCCCCCGAGGTCGCGTCCCGGACCGCCCAGACCATCGTGCGCGAGCTCAACCGGCTCACCGAGGACACGATCCACCCGCTCGACCTCGACATCGACCTGCGCCCCGAGGGCAAGAACGGTCCCGTCGTGCGGACGCTCGAGTCCTACGGCGCCTACTACGCCCGCTGGTCGCTCACGTGGGAGGCGCAGGCGCTCCTCCGCGCCCGCGGGGCCGTCGGCGACGCACAGCTCCTGCGCGACTTCGAGCACCTCGCCGACCGAACCCGGTACCCGGAGCGGATCGACGACCACCAGGTGCGTGAGGTCCGCCGCATCAAGGCCCGCGTGGAGTCGGAGCGGCTGCCCCGCGGCGCCGACCCCGCCCGGCACCTCAAGCTCGGCCGGGGATCGCTCAGCGACGTCGAGTGGTTCGTGCAGCTCCTGCAACTGCAGCACGCGCTCGAGATCCCGTCGCTCCGGACCACGTCGACGCTCGAGGCGCTCGACGCCGCGGTCGAAGCCGGACTGGTCGGCGCCGAGGACGGCGAGCGGCTCGGGGCCGCCTGGCGCTTCGCGTCGCGCACCCGCAGTGCCCTCGTACTGTGGTCGGGGAAGACCACCGACGTCCTGCCCGTCGACCGCGTCCAGCTCGAGGGGGTCGCCCGTCTGATGGAGTACCCGCCGGGCTCCGCGAGCCGCCTCGAGGACGACTACCTCGGCGTCACACGGCGCGCCCGACAGGTGTTCGAGCGCGAGTTCTACGGCGCCTGACCCGCCCCGGAGACGACGCTGCGGCGCCTGACCCGCCCCCGACACGACGCTGCGTCGCCTGCGACACCACGCAGAGCACCGCGCGACACGCCCGGCCGTCTCCGGACGGACCCGACCTGAGCAGCCTTCGAAGGTTAATTCTCCGTGTCGCGCGGCGTCCCCCGACGACATCCCGCTCGTACCCCTGTTCGAAACAGAGCCCGGCTCGTTACCGTGCCGTGACCGAACTCCCACCGGATCGCCAGGGGACCATTTCCGGTGCCCCCCGACACGCCACCTGACCACCTGCTGACCTGGGCTTTCCGTCTGGCCCGACCCGTGCCTCCAGGCCGCACCTGTCGCCCATCGGGGCGAGCCACCGCTGCTGCGCGGTCCGCAGGAGTGCTGTCAGCACGACGGGGGACCGCTCCGACCGGCGAAGAGGGGGACCAGTGTGTACCCCGTAACGCGCCCGTAACGCCCCCGGACGGGGGCCCCGTTGCGCGCGCGTTCAGGTTCTGCATCAATTGCATCACCCGAACCGGCCCTGATTCCCCGATGAAGCGGAATCTCCACCTCGAACGTTGAAGCAGGGATCAGTGTTCACCTTCATTCTGCAGATCAGGCAGATGGTCGAAGGGCACCCCGAGTTCTACCTGTTCGCCGTGTACTCCGCGGTGATCTGGTTGCTCTGGTTGCTCAAGGTCGTCATCTCCGCCCGCTACCGCCCCTTCACCGGCACCTTCGTCGGTACCACCAGCGTCGTCGTCCCCGTCGTGGACGAACCGCTCGACCTGTTCCGCGACGTCATCGGCCGCATGGTCGAGCAGCAGCCCGGCGAGATCATCGTCGTCATCAACGGTGCCCGCAACGAGGCACTCGAAGCGGTCTGCGACGAGTTCGCCCCGCTCGTCCGCTGGACCCACACGCCCATCCCGGGCAAGCGCAACGCCGTCAAGGTCGGCACCGAGATGTCCAACGGCGACATCACCGTGCTGGTCGACTCCGACACCGTCTGGACCCCCGGCGCGCTCGAGGAACTCCTCAGGCCGTTCGCCGACGAGTCCGTCGGTGGCGTGACCACCCGGCAGCGCATCCTCGAGCCGGAGCGCAGCTGGATCACCCGCTGGGCCGACTGGCTCGAGAACTCGCGCGCGCTCTACTCGATGCCGGCACAGAGTGTCCTCGGGCAGATCGGCTGCCTGCCCGGGCGCACCATCGCGTTCCGCCGGAGCATCCTCATGCGGGTGATGGACCGGTTCATGCACGAGAAGTTCATGGGCGTGTTCCTCGAGGTCTCCGACGACCGGACGCTGACGAACCTCACGCTCAAGGAGGGGTACCGGACCGTCTACCAGTACACGTCGCTGGTCTACACGGATGCCCCGCTGCAGGTGAAGAAGCTGTTCAAGCAGCAGCTCCGCTGGGCCCGCGGCTCGCAGTACAACACGCTGCGGATGCTGCCGTGGATGCTCGGCCACGCCCCGATCCTGGCGGCGTTCTTCATCACCGACATCATCCTGCCGTTCATGCTCTTCGGCGTGATCGCAGGCTGGATCTACCGCGCCTTCACAGGCCAGGGGGAGAACCTGTACCAGGGCATCCTGTCGCAGTACGGCTTCTCGACCGGCTTCGTCTACGTCGCGGCGCTCATGGTGATCTCGAGCGTGCTGAGCATGGCGATCCGCCAGATGCGGCACCTGTCGGAGAAGCCGAGCGACTTCTTCCGCCTGCCGATGTTCATCATCGTGTCGACGTTCTTCCTGATGCCGATCCGCCTCATCGGCTTCTTCCGGCTGGCGCACGCGTCCGGCTGGGGGACCCGAGCCGGCGCCTACGCCGGTGGGCCGATGCAGGAGGACCCGGCGGACGCCGTCCAGCCGCTGTCCTCCACCGCGCAGGTCCCGGTCAGCCCGATCGACGCCGAACGTGCCCGGATGACCGGCGCGGACGCAGGTTCCGCGGGCTCGGGTTCGGGCTCGTCCGCTCCGCTCGACACCGTCGACCAGGTGGCCGTCGACCGTGCGTTCGACGAGCTCTTCGGCGCCGACGCGGCGACCAACTCCACCACCACCGTCCTCGCCACCCGCCGCGAGGCCGCAGCCGCGGTCGCGCAGCAGGAGGCCCAGCGAGCAGCCGCGCCGGCCCCCGCCCGAGCCCGCCGGTACAACCCGTACGCAGCGATCCCGTACGTGATCGGCATCGCGATCTTCGCCCTGGAGGCGTTCCTCATTGTCTGACATCATCCGTTCCTCGAGTGCTTGGTGGGCGCAGTCCAGCAAGCACGCCCGCCGGACGGCCATCGGCACGACGGCCATCGTGCTGGCGCTCGGCCTCATCACCTGGTCGGTGTGGATCTCGCCCACCGGCCCCGTCTCGACCGCCGTGCACCAGGCGCTCGGCGTCGAGGCGCCGAAGGCCAAGAAGGTGTCCGCCGCCGAGCTGCAGACGCAGCTCGACGCCGCCCAGGAGCGCATCTGGTCGCTCGAGGGCAAGCTCGACTCCCGCACGGCCCAGGCCGGGTCGCGCGGCGAACAGATCTCGGAACTCAAGGCGCAGATCGCGTCGCTGCAGTCCCAGCTCGGTGCCGCGAAGGGCTCGGGAGGCTCGTCCAACGTCAACGCCGCGGGCTCCGGCAGCGGTGGCTCGGGTTCCGGCGGGTCCGGTGCCGGTTCCGCCGGCGGGTCCGGTTCGGGTTCGTCCGACAACGGGTCCGGCAGCGGTTCGGGTTCGGGCAACGGCGGTGGGTCGAAGCCGAACCCCGGCCCCTCGACCGATCCGGGTGCCACCCCGGTCGTCACGCCGACGAAGGCCGAGATCCTCGGCCAGCAGTCGCGCTGGTACGGCCTGTACACCGCGCAGTCCCCGTTCAACTGGGCCGAGTACGACGAGGTCTCCCGTCAGGTCGGCACCGCGTCGAACATGACCGGCTTCTTCCAGGGCTTCGACCAGGAGTTCAACGCCACCGCGGTGCAGCGCTCCTGGGCCAACGGCCGCGTCCCCCTCATGACGTGGGAGACGGTGCCGGCGCAGACCGGCAACGACCAGAAGTACGTCCCCGGGTACACCAACGACGACATCTCCGGCGGGTCGTTCGACGCCTACCTGACGAAGTACGCCAAGGCGCTGGCGGCCAACGGGCAGCCGATGGTCATCCGTCTCGACCACGAGATGAACGGCTCCTGGTACAACTGGGCCGAGGGTGACGCCCAGAAGAACCCCGTCGGCTCCTACAAGAAGATGTGGAAGCACGTGCACGACGTCTTCCAGGCGAACGGCGCGAACAAGTACGTCATCTGGGACTGGTCCCCGAGCCGCATCGACAAGCTCGGCAACACGAAGTACCAGACGCTCGACTACATGCAGCAGTACTACCCGGGTGCTGACTACGTGGACTGGGTCGGCATGAGCGGCTACTACCGGGACGCCACCGAGCAGCCGACGTTCGCCACGACCTTCGGAGCGACGCTCGCGCAGCTCCGGCAGATCGCGCCGGGCAAGGGCATCATGCTCAACGAGATCGGGGCGACCGAGACCGGCACCAGTGTCGGGAACCCGCAGAAGACGCAGTGGATCAACTCGCTCTTCGATGCGCTGGCCGACCCCGCCAACAAGGACATCGTCGGCTTCGCGTACTTCAGCGAGACCGCGACCACCATCGTCGACGGCAAGCGCACCACGAACGACTGGCGTCTCAACTCCCGCGCCGATTCCCTCAAGGCCTTCGCCGAGGGCATCAAGCGCAACGACATCGACTACGACCTGCAGGAGGTCACGCAATGAGCGAGTCCAAGAAGTCGACCGCATCGGCCGACACCCGTCCCGCACCCGTCATCAGCGTCATCGGCACCGGCTACCTCGGCGCCACCCACGCGGCCGCCATGGCCGAGATGGGCTTCGAGACCATCGGTGTCGACATCGACCCGTCGAAGCTCGCCGCACTGTCCGCCGGTGAGGTCCCGTTCTTCGAGCCCGGGCTGCCCGAGCTCATCACGAAGCACGTCGCCAGCGGTAAGCTCCGCTTCACGGCGGACATCGCCTCGGCCGTCGCCGCTGCGGACGTCCACTTCGTCTGCGTCGGCACCCCGCAGAAGGCCGGGTCGCACGCGGCGAACCTGGCCTACGTCGAGAGCGCCACCCGTGGCGTCGCCGAGAACCTCACCCACCCGGGCCTCATCGTCGGCAAGTCGACGGTCCCGGTCGGGACGGCATCGCGCCTCCGCGGCATCGTCCGCGAGTTCACCCCCGCCGGCATCGACGCGGAACTCATCTGGAACCCCGAGTTCCTGCGTGAGGGCAAGGCCGTCGAGGACACCCTGCACCCGGACCGGCTGGTCTGGGGCGGAGCCTCCGAGGCAGCCGACGCCGTGATCCGCGAGGTCTACGCCGCACCGATCAGCGAGGGCACCCCGGTCATCACCACCGACCTCGCCACCGCGGAGCTCGTCAAGGTGAGCGCCAACGCGTTCCTCGCCACGAAGATCTCGTTCATCAACGCGATCTCCGAGATGTGTGCGATCACCGGTGCCGACGTCTCCACGCTCGCCGACGCCCTCGGCCACGACGCCCGCATCGGCCGGAAGTTCCTCAACGCCGGCCTCGGCTTCGGCGGCGGCTGCCTGCCGAAGGACATCCGGGCGCTCATGTACCGCGCGAACGAGATCGGCGCGGGCCAGGTCGTCGGCCTCATGCAGCAGGTCGACGAGATCAACATGGGGCAGCGCCAGCGGGTCATCGACATGGCGATCGACTCGGCCGGGGGATCGGTGCTCAACCGCCGCGTGGCCGTCATCGGCGCCGCGTTCAAGCCCCTGACCGACGACGTCCGTGACTCCCCGGCGCTGAACGTCGCCGCTGCGCTGCACCTCCGCGGCGCCCAGGTGACGCTCTGGGACCCCGAGGCGATGGAGCCCGCGAAGCGCTCGTTCCCGACGCTGAGCTACGCCGCCTCGATGACGGACGCGATCGAGGGCGCCGACGTCGTCCTCGTGCTCACCGAGTGGGACGACATCATCACCGCCGACCCGGTCGCCCTCGGAGATCTCGTCGGGCGCCGCGTCGTCATCGACGCGCGCAACTGCCTCCCGGTCTCGGACTGGGTGAAAGCGGGGTGGACCGTCCGTTCCCTGGGACGTCCCACGCCGGTCACGGGTGCACCCGTGAGCGTCGCAGCGGGGACGAACGACGCGTTGGCCACGAGCCGCTAGTCACCGTTCGCGAGACGGGGTCCGTGCCGGGCGGCGCGGGCCCCGTTCCCGTGCGCGCGGGGCCGCCGGGCGGTTTCGGGCGTGCCTTGTCGATTCGGGCGTACCTGGTCGATTCGGGCGTACCTGGTCGAATCGGGCGTACCGGGTCGAATAGGGCGTACCTGGTCGAGTCGGGCGTGCCTTGTCGATTCGGGCGTACCTGATCGAGTCGGGCGTACCTTGTCGATTCGGGCGTACCTGATCGAGTCGGGCGTACCTGGTCGGAAGTTCTGACCAGGTACGCCCGATTCCGCTTTCCAGTCCACCTGCGATGGGAAGGAACGTGCGTCGCGACCGCCTGGAGGCCCGGCGCCCGCCCGACGAACCGGCACCGGGCCTCCAGGCGGTCGCGTCCGCACCCGCGCTCCCGGTGGCCGCGTCCTCTCGCGCTGGGCGACACCGCACGGGTGGCGCAGCCCGTGAGGTGTCGCTCACCCGAACCGTGGCCGGCACGTACGAAGGGCCCCGCACCTGACGGTGCGGGGCCCTTCGTCGGTCAGCGGGACTCAGACGCCGAAGTACAGCTCGTACTCGAACGGGTGCGGGCGCTGGGCCAGCGGGAGGATCTCGTTCTCGCGCTTGTAGTCGATCCAGGTCTGGATGAGGTCCTCGGTGAAGACGTTGCCCTTCGTGAGGAACTCGTGGTCCGCCTCGAGCGCGTCGAGCGCCTCGTCGAGGGAGCCGGGGACCTGGGGGATGCCCTTGGCTTCCTCGGGCGGGAGCTCGTAGAGGTCCTTGTCGACCGGCTCGTGCGGCTCGATGCGGTTCTGGATGCCGTCGAGGCCCGCCATCAGCTGCGCGGCGAAGGCGAGGTACGGGTTGCCGGAGGCGTCGGGCGCGCGGAACTCGATGCGCTTGGCCTTCGGGTTGGTGCCCGTGATCGGGATGCGGATCGCCGCGGAGCGGTTGCCGGCGGAGTAGACCAGGTTGACCGGGGCCTCGAAGCCCTTGACCAGACGGTGGTACGAGTTGATCGACGGGTTGGTGAAGGCGAGCAGTGCCGGGGCGTGCTTCAGGATGCCGCCGATGTACCAACGGGCGAGGTCCGACAGCCCGCCGTAGCCGTTCTCGTCGTAGAAGAGCGGCTTGCCGTCCGACCAGAGCGACTGGTGGGTGTGCATGCCCGAGCCGTTGTCGCCGAAGAGCGGCTTCGGCATGAACGTGGCGACCTTGCCCCACTGGTCAGCGGTGTTCTTGACGATGTACTTGAACTTCAGGATGTCGTCCGCGGCGTGGACCATCGTGTCGAACTTGTAGTTGATCTCCTGCTGGCCGCCCGTGCCCACCTCGTGGTGCGAGCGCTCGAGCTCGAAGCCGGCGTCGATCAGCTTCAGGGTGATGTCGTCGCGCAGGTCGGCGGTCTTGTCGACCGGCGAGACGGGGAAGTAGCCGCCCTTGTACGGGGTCTTGTTGGCGAGGTTGCCGCCCTCTTCGTCGCGACCGGTGTTCCAGGCGCCCTCTTCGGAGTCGACCGCGTAGAAGGACTCGTTCTGCGTGACCGAGTAGCGGACGTCGTCGAAGATGTAGAACTCGGCCTCGGGGGCGAAGAACGCGGTGTCCGCGATGCCCGTCGACGCGAGGTACTTCTCGGCCTTCTTCGCCACCTGGCGCGGGTCACGGCCGTAGATCTCGCCGTTCCGCGGGTTGTAGATGTCGAAGATCATGATGAGCGTGCGCTCGGCGCGGAACTGGTCGACGTACGCCGTGGTGACATCGGGGATCAGCTGCATGTCGGACTCGTGGATCGACGCGAACCCACGGATCGAGGAGCCGTCGAACAGCTGGCCGACCGAGAAGAAGTCCTCGTCGACGGTGGATGCCGGGATGTTGAAGTGCTGCTGCACACCGGGCAGGTCCGTGAAGCGGATGTCGAGGAACTTGACGTCGGTGTCCTTGATGAAGGCCAGGACCTCGGAGGAATCGCTGAACATGGGGCCGATCTCCAATGGGTTGGGTGATGTCGGAGGCACCGGTCAAGGCACCCTCCGACGAGGCTATTGACACGGGGTTTCCCGGACATGACTGGATTGTTTCGGGCGTGTTACGCCCGGGCCGTCGCCTACGCTGGGGACCATGGCCCGCAGCACCCCCAGCCCGTCCGCGCCCTCCGAGCACCCGGACGGGTGGCCGGGCAAGGACCTCGGACTGCCCGAGTCCGGGCCCCGGAGCGTCGGGCGGATCGGCCGGCGGATCGTTGCGCTGCTGATCGACGGCGCGCTGGCCGACCTGGTCGCCTACGTGACCGGTGTGTGGTCGCCGGTCAACGGTTCCGGTGACATCGCGCACTCGTGGGTGCAGATCGCCATCTTCGCCGTGCTGCAGATCGTGTTCATTTGCCTGCTGTCCGGGTCGTTCGGGCACATCTGCGTCGGACTGCGGGTCGTCCCGATGCGCGGCGGCTACGTGGGGGTGTGGCGGCCGATCCTCCGGACGGTGCTGCTCTGCCTGGTGGTACCGGCGCTCATCATCGACCGCGACAGCCGGGGTGCGCACGACCGCATCGCCGGGACGGTGCTCGTCCGGCGCTGAGCCGGGGCCGTTCGGCTGGTGCGAGGTTCCGTACTCGGTGCGCGCCTGCTCTTCCCGCACCGAGTACGGGACCCCGCACCATGCAGGACCGGCTTCGAGCGAGATCGCACCCCCGCACGCGCGAGGACGCCCCCGACCAGATCTGGTCGGGGGCGTCCTCGTGGGTGGGGGGTCGGTCAGCGCGGCCGTCCGGCGCGGGCCCGCATCGGGTCCATGCCCTTCGGGATCGAGGCCGCGGGGCTCTGCGTCAGCGAGTCGAGACGGTTCGCGACCGCCAGGACCTCGTTGCGGTTGAGCGACTTCTTGAGCTTGTTCATGGCACGGGGCAGCTTGTGCAGCGTCAGGCTCTCACCGGTCCCGTCACCCACGTGCAGCACGTGCACGGCGACGTTCGGGACGATGCGCTGGACCTTGCGGCGCTCCTCGCCGACCTGGCGGGTGAGGTTGCCGCGCTGACCCTCGGTGATCAGGACGACACCCGGGCGACCCACGGCACGGTAGACCGCTGCCTGCGAGCGACCGTGCACCGCGACCGGCATCTCGCTCGAGCGCCACTGGCGACGGAGCGAGTTCGACAGCACGGCACCGACGGCGCCGGGCTGGCCTTCGATCTGCGAGTACGCGGCACGTTCGGCCAGACGACCGAGCACGATGAGGAAGAGCAGTACACCGAGCAGCACACCGGCGACGATCCACAGGACGATCGCGAGCCAGTTCTGCCCCGGCAGGAGCAGCGCCAGCAGGACACCGAGGACGACCGGACCGACGAAGGCGAGGGCGAACCACCAGACCGACGACGGGTCGGCCTTTCGGGTCATCTGGAAGACCTGGAACATCTGCTTGAGACGCCCCGGCTCCTTCGCCTTCTTGTCTGTGGAAGAGCTGCGTGCCATGCGAACAGGATACGGCCTCCGTGCGCCGGGGGAGACCGTCGCGTGTCCGGCTGTGCGCGAACACGTCCTGTCCACAGATGGTGCGGGAGAGCCTGGAGCCCCACCGCGCCACCGCCACGCTGGTCACCATGGAGACGAGCACCGACCACCACCCGGATCGCTGGATCGCGACCGACGACGAGCACCACGTGCTCACGTGGGTCGCCGACCGCTCCGCGGCCGCCGAGCGCCACCTCGTCCCGGTGGCCGCGGTCGGTCGGACCCCGACGGGGCGTCTCGTGGTCGAACTCGACCGGCCGACCGGTACGCCCCTCGTGCCGGCGCTCGACCGGCTCGGCACGCCGACCACCGGCGTCGCGGTGACCCTCACGGTCCCGCTCCTGGAACTCCTGGTGGCGGTGCACGACGGCGCGGTCCTGCTCGGTGTCGCCGGTGTCGACGACGTGCTGGTGGACGACGCCGGTGCGGTCGTGCTCTGCGACCGCCCGACGAACGCGACGACCCCGACGAACCAAACCAACGCGACGACCGCGACGCGCACCGCGCACCCGACGCGCACCGCGCACGCGACCGATGCGACCCGGACCCTCGTGCTCGCAGCCCGGACGGTGTGGGACCGGGTGGACCCGGCCGAGCTCGCCCAGGCCCCGGTGCTCGGGGCGCTGCAGGACGCCCTCGACGGCGACGGGCCGAGCGCACGAGCAGCACTCGACGTCGTCCGTGCCGCCGCCGCGCCCCGGCCGTTCCGGTGGACCCCCGTGCCGAGCGACCTCGTGTTCGCCGGACCGCCGGCACCGAACGGGCAGGACGGACTGCACGAGCGACTGCGGGATGTGGTCGAGCACGGCGTCCCACTCGGAGCCGGACGACGACTCCCGCTCCGCCGTGCGCTCGTGGGGCTCGTCGTCACCGTCGGGTCGGTGGTCGCCGCCCTGACCCTGCTCGGCGGCGGGTGATGCGCCGGGTGACGCCGTACCGAGGACGCACACGGGAACGGCCCCGGCTCCCACGAGGGGAACCGGGGCCGTCGGCCGTGCTGCTGGTGATCAGTACCCGAGGTTCGGGGCGAAGTTGCCCTCTTCGAGACGGTTCTTCACCGCGACGAGGTACCGCGAGGCGTCCGCACCGTCGATGATCCGGTGGTCGTACGACAGCGCCAGGTAGACGAACGAGCGGATGGCGATGGCCTCCTGGCCGTCGACCTTCACGACCGCCGGGCGCTTCGTGACGATGCCGGTGCCGAGGATCGCCGACTGCGGCAGGAACACCACGGGGGTGTCGAACAGCGCGCCACGCGAACCGGTGTTGGTCAGCGTGAACGTGCCGCCGGCCAGCTCGTCGGGCTTCAGCTGGTTGTTCCGGGTGCGCTCGGCGAGGTCCGCGATGGACTTCGAGAACTGCGCCAGGTCCAGCGAGGCCGCGTCCTTGATGACCGGGGTCAGCAGGCCGCGCTCGGTGTCCACCGCGATGGAGACGTTCTCGGTCTCCGGGTAGACGATCTCGTCGCCCTCGACCGTGGAGTTGATCTTCGGGTGGGCCTTCAGCGCCTCGGACGCCGCGAGGGCGAAGAACGGCATGAAGGAGAGCTTCGAGCCGGTCTTCTCGAGGAACTCCGCCTTGTGGGCGTCGCGGAACTGCGCCACCTTCGTGACGTCGACCTCGACGACGCTCGTGAGCTGTGCGGTCGAGGTCATCGACTGCACGGCACGCTCGGCGACCACCTTGCGCAGGCGGGTCATCTTCTCGCGGGTTCCGCGCAGCGGCGAGACCTCGGCGACGAACGGGCCGGACGCGGCGGCGGGTGCCGCTGCAGCCGAGGCGGCCGGGGCCTTCGCGGCGGCGGCCAGGACGTCCTCCTTGCGGATGCGCCCCCCGACACCGGAACCCGTGACCGTGGACAGGTCGACACCCTGCTCGTTGGCGAGCTTGCGCACCAGCGGGGTGACGTAGCCCGAGGCCGCGCCGTCCTGGGTGGGGTTCGGCACCGCGGCGGCGGCCGTGGAGCTCGGCGCGGACGCCGGAGCCGGCGCGGCTGCCGGAGCGGCCTGGGCCGGCACGGCTGCCGGCGGTGCGGCTGCGGGCGGCGGGACCGGCGCGGCGGCCGGGACCGGCGCTGCCGCGGGCGGGGCGGACGGTGCCTGCGGGGCGGCGGGCTGCGTC
>NZ_QKLC01000014.1:0-105161 GCF_003224385.1 Curtobacterium sp. MCPF17_003
AGATGTGTATAAGAGACAGGCACCGCCCCCTGCACCCGTCCCTCCACCCGAAACGGAACCCGACATGTCGCAGCAGCACAGCGAGCTCTCCGCACAGCAGCAGCTCGAGGCCTACGGCTACAAGCAGGAGCTCAAGCGCTCCGTCTCCACCACCGACCTGCTCATCTACGGCCTGGTCTTCATGGTCCCGATCGCCCCGTGGGCGATCTTCGGGACCGTCTACAACGCCTCCAGCGGCATGGTGCCGCTGGTGTACCTCGTCGGCCTCGTCGCGATGATCTTCACCGCCCTGGCCTACGCGCAGATGGCGAAGTCGATCCCCCTCGCCGGCAGCGTGTTCTCGTACGTCGGCCGCGGCATCCACCCCACCGCCGGGTTCTTCGCCGGCTGGGCGATCCTGCTCGACTACCTGCTCGTCCCGACGCTGCTCTACGTGTTCGCCGCGGAGAGCATGGTCGGCATCTTCCCGGGCACGCCCCGCTGGCTGTGGGCGCTCGTGTTCGTCGCGATCAACACCGTCATCAACCTGGCGGGGGTGTCCTCGCTCAAGCTCGCGAACCGCATCTTCCTGCTCATCGAGCTCGTCTTCGTCGCGATCTTCGTCGTCATCGCGATCGTCGCACTGACCGGCGGCACGATCCCCGACGCGTCCTTCGGCACCGAGCAGATCTGGGACCCGGCCAAGGTGTCGGCGCCGCTCATCGCCTCGGCCCTGTCGATCGCGGTGCTGAGCTTCCTGGGCTTCGACGGCATCTCGACGCTGTCCGAGGAGTCCACCGGCCGTCGTGGCGGAGCCGGCACGGCGATGATCCTGGCGCTCGTCATCGTGGCGTTCCTGTTCATCCTGCAGACCTGGCTCGCATCCGCCCTGGCCGCGGGGCGGGACTCGTTCTCGGACAGCGAGGCCGGCAACGCCTTCTTCACCATCGTCGAGCAGGCCTCGTCGAGCGGCTGGGCGACCGCGTTCTTCGCCGTCAACGTGCTCGCCGTCGGCATCGCGAACGCCATGGCCGCACAGGCCGCGACGAGCCGTCTGCTCTTCTCGATGAGCCGCGACCGTCAGCTGCCCGCGTTCCTGCACAAGCTCAACGGGCGCCAGGTGCCGCAGAACGCGATCATCGTCGTCTCGGTGCTCTCCGCGATCCTGGTGCTGTTCTTCGTCGGGCAGATCGACACGATCTCGTCGCTCGTGAACTTCGGCGCGCTGTTCGGCTTCATGCTCCTGCACGTGTCCGTCTTCGTGCACCACGTCGTCAAGGGGAAGTCGCGCAACTGGCTGCTGCACCTGGTCGTGCCGCTGGTCGGGTTCCTGATCATCGGGTACGTCCTGCTGAACGCCGCGGTCGAGGCGAAGGTCGGCGGGGTCATCTGGCTGATCGTCGGCGCGGCCGTGTTCCTGTACTACCGACGCACCGGCCGTTCCACCGAGGTCGGCTCCGAAGCAGAACCGACGACGGAGGACGCACGATGACCCCGGACCACTTCCTGCCGAACACCCTCGGCCGCCCCGGGTTCTCGGCCGACCGGGAGCCCGTGCTGCGGGTCCGCCCCGGCACCGGCGAGACCATCGGCTTCGAGACCACCGACGCCGTCTACGCCGAACTCGACCAGCACCACGACATGGCGCAGCTGCAGGCGCCGATCAACCCGGTGACCGGCCCGGTGTTCGTCGAGGGGGCAGAACCCGGCGACACCCTCGTGGTGACCATTCACGCCATCGAGCTGACCACGCACGGCTGGTCGGTGTCCCTGCCCGGCTCCGGGGCCCTGCAGCACGTGATGGGCGACCGGGTCTTCGCCCGCCGCTGCCCGATCTCGGACGGCACGGTGCAGGTGTCCGAGCGGCACCGGTTCCCCGTCCGGCCGATGATCGGGTGCATCGGGACGGCCCCTGCCGAGGGTGAGAACTCGACGATCATGCCGGCCTACCCGGAGGGCGGCAACATGGACGTCACCGAGGCCCGCCCCGGCTCGAGCGTGTCCCTGCCCGTCCGGGTCCCCGGTGCGCTGCTGTCGATCGGCGACATCCACGCACTCATGGCCGAGGGCGAGTCGTCGTTCGTCGCCATCGAGGCCCAGGGCACCGCGATCGTCTCCGTCGACCTGGTGAAGGGCGGCCCGGTGCTCCGCGCACCCCGCATCGAGACCGCCGACGACTGGCTGTTCGTCGGCCTCGGCGACCCCGTGCAGGAGAGCGTCCGGCGCGGGTACGAGGACGCCTTCGCGTTCCTCGTCGACGAGCACGGCTGGACCGCCGAGGACGCCTACGCGGTGCTCAGCGCAGTCGGTGACTCGAAGCTCGGCGGGCCGACCGGCTCCACCGCCCCGGACCCGCTGCACCCCTTCGCCGCCGTCGGCGCGGTCACCCTGCACCGGGTGCCGAAGGCGGTGCTGTGAGGGTTCGCTGGGGGTGACGAGCCCTTCGTGAGCACGGAGTGCCGGGAACCTGCACAGGCGTGTGCACGATGATGGGCGCATGCACGACACCATCCGCTACGTCGCGATCGGCGACAGCTTCTCGGAGGGCATCGGCGACGCCGGACCCGCTCCGTTCCCCGGCTGGACCGGACGACTCGCGAGCGCGATGGCGGGAGCCTCGGACGCCGACGTCTCGTACGCGAACCTCGCGGTGCGCGGCCGACTGCTCGCCGGGGTCCTCGACGGCCAGCTCGGGGCCGCACTCGCGCTCGACCCGGCGCCGACCCTGATCACCTTCTGCGCCGGCGGGAACGACCTGCTGCGCCCGCGCTTCGACGTGGACGCGCTCATCGGGCAGGTCGAGGCAGCCGCCGACCGCGTCGAGGCCACCGGGGCACGCCTGGCGCTCCTCAGCCCGGCCGACCCGAGCGCCCGCCTGCCCCTCGGCTCCCTCATCAACCGCCGCGGTGACGCCTGGGCCGAAGCGCTCGGCACGCTCGCCCGACGCCGCGGCCTGCCGTTCGTCGACGTCTCGCGCGACCCGCACCTCGGCCGTGCAGAGTTCTGGTCGGACGACCGGCTGCACATGAACGCCACCGGGCACCAGCGCGTCGCGGACCTGGCGCTGCACGCGGTCCTCGACGGCCCCGCGCCGGTCGAGCCCGCGGACGCCGGTGCCGCCCGGGCCCGCCTGGGCGAGGAACTCCGCTACTACCGCGAGTACGTCCTGCCGTGGGTGCAGCGTCGGATCACCCGCACGTCGTCGGGCGACGGGCGCTCGGCGACCCACCCCACGTGGACGCCGGTGCGCAGGCAGGACGCGTAGCCAGCGTCAGCCCGCGACGTACACGCGGGTGGTGACCCCGCTCAGCGCGTGCGCGAACTCGTCGCCCGTCGCCACGAAGCCGCCCGCCTCGTACAGCCGCACCGCCCGGTCGTTGTCGCCGAGCACGTGCAGCACGACGCGTGGGTGCCCGGCAGCACGGGCATCGTGCACCGCCTCGGACAGCAGCGACCGTCCGACCCCGCGGGCCTGCACCCCTGGGCGCACCGCGAGCAACGACAGGTAGGCGGCGTCCGCCGGGTCCGTCGACCGCCCGGTGCCGGGCGCCGTCACGAGCACGAAGCCGTCGACCGCACCGTCCGGGCCGGGAGCCACCAACCAGGCGACGTGCTCCGCGGCGAACTTCTGCCGCGCACGCTCCCGCACCGCCGGGTCCTCGGCGGCGCCGTCACGGGCGGCCACGGCCGCGGCCCACAGGTCGATGCAGGTGTCGGTCTCGTCCGGGGTCGCAGGACGCACGACCACGGACGACTCGATCACCCGATCAGCCTACGACCGCCCGGCTCCCGATCCTGAACGACGCCCCACGGTGCTCGTCGGGCAGCCGGTCCCCGCGGCCGTGCAGCTTCTGGCGGAGCGACCCCGACCCGTACTCCTCCGGGTAGGCCCCACGGGCACGGAGCTCCGGGATCACGAACTCGATGACGTCCTCCCACGTGCCCGGGGTCACCGCGTACGCCAGGTTGAAGCCGTCGACGTCGGTCAGCTCCTGGATCTCCTGCAGCCGGTCGGCGATGGTCGCTCCCCCGCCGACCGCCACCGGGCCGAGTCCACCGATCGCCGTCTGCCGCGCCAGGTCACGGATCGTCCACTTCGACCCGTCCTCCCCCGTCGCCGCCGCGATGTTCGCCGCCGCCGACTGGATCGCGTTCGACTCGACGTCACCGAGGGGCTGGTCCGGGTCCCACTGCGACAGGTCGACCCCCATCCAGCCGGAGTTGAGCACCAGCGCACCGAGCTCCGACGCGTACGACAGGTAGTCCTCGTACTTCGCCTGGGCCAGCTCGTCGGTGGCGTCCGTGATCACGGTGAGCAGCGTGTAGACGCGGGCGGCGTACCGGTCGCGACCAGCTGCCTCCAGGGCGTCCCGGACCTTCGCGACGGTCGACGCGAGCTGCTCGACGGTCGGTGCGCCCACGAAGACCGCTTCCGCGTTCTCCGCGGCGAAGCGGATGCCGCGCGGCGACGCGCCCGCCTGGTAGATGACGGGCGTGCGCTGCACGGACGGCTCGGACAGGTGGATGCCCGGCACGTCGAAGTGCGTGCCGTGGTGCTCGATCGGGTGCACCTTCGCCGGGTCCGTGAAGACCCCCGCTTCGCGGTCGGCGACGACGGCGTCGTCCTCCCACGAGCCCTCCCACAGCTTGTAGAGGACCTCGAGGTACTCGTCCGCCACGTCGTACCGGTCGTCGTGTGACAGCTGGTCGGTCTGGCCCATGTTCCGCGCGGCACTCGGCAGGTACCCGGTGACGACGTTCCAGCCGACCCGGCCCTTGGTCAGGTGGTCGAGCGTCGACATGCGTCGGGCGAACGGGTACGGGTGCTCGTACGCGGTGCCCGCCGTGATGCCGAAGCCCAGGTGCTCCGTCACCGACGCCATCGCCGACACGAGCAGGATCGGGTCGTTCACGGGCACCTGCGACCCGGTGCGGAGCGCAGCCTCGTTCGAGCCGCCGTACACGTCGTACGTGCCCAGGACGTCGGCGATGAAGATGCCGTCGAACGCACCCCGCTCGAGCGTCTTCGCCAGGTCCGTCCAGTAGGTCAGATCGCGGTAGTCCCGCGACCGGTCACGCGGGTGCCGCCACAGCCCGGAGGACTGGTGCGCGACGCAGTTCATGTCGAACGCGTTGAAGCGGATCTGCCGGTGCTCGCTGCTGGTGGTCACGGGTCGAGACGCTACGTCGGACACCCCGGACCGTCACGGATCGTGACGAAGCGTGACGGTCGGCTCCGGCATCGGCCTGGAGGCCCGCCCCGCGCCCGGCGCGCCGCCCGCGCCGGGCGCGTGGCTCGTTCCAGGGCTCAGGCGCGGTCGTGGAGCGTGACGTGGTAACCGTCGGGGTCGGCGAACGTGAACGTCCGACCGAAGGGACCGTCGATCGGCGCCGAGACGATGCGGTGCCCGTCGGCGACCAGCGCGTCGTGGATCGCCTGCACGTCCGTCGCGTGCAGCCAGATCGCGACGCCGAGGCCGGGCTGCGCCACCGCGTCGAGGTCCGTGCCGGGTACCAGGTCGCGCAGGGCGAAGGCGATCGGCGTGGTCTCGAACACGACGGCGTGCGGCGGGCCGGCCTGCGAGCGGACGAGGCCGAGGTACCGCTCGTAGAACGCCTGTGAGGCATCGAGGTCGCGGGTCTGCAGTGAGATGAAGTCGGGGCCGGTGACGGGCATTGGTGCACTCCTTGATCTTTGTGTCAGTTTTCTGACACACCGCAAACCTATGTCAGACTACTGACATGCGTCAAGACGACACCGGCATCGACCTCGAGACGTCGATCGGCTACCTGCTCAAGGAGACCGCCAGCGCCCTCCGTGCGTCGATGGAGGCCGTGCTGCGCCCGCTCGGCATGACGGTGACGCACTACTCCTGCCTCGAACTGCTCGCACAGCGCCCCGGCCTGTCGAACTCCGAACTCGCGCGGGGCACCTTCGTCACCCGGCAGTCGATGAACGTGTTGCTGCAGACCCTGGAGCGGGACGGTTTCGTCACCCGCGCCACCGAGCCGTCGGTCGGCAAGGCGCTCCCCACGCAGCTCACCGACAGCGGGCGTCGGAGCCTGGCGCAGGCGAGTGCGGCGATCCGCGGTGTCGAACAGCGGATGCTCGCCGATCTGACCACCGACCAGCAGACCGAGGCCCGCCAGATCCTGCGGAGCATGGTCGCATCGCTCCGTAGTCAGGAGACGTAACGCGCCGACGCAGCGTCCTTCGGCGCGTACCGCTCCTCGAAGTCACGCTCGTTGGGGACCCACACGTCTCGCCAGAGCGCATCATGCCTGCGCCCGAGCCCGCGATCACGAGCCATGCCACGACGTGCCGCCGAGTCGAGGTCGACATCACACCAGATGGTGACGTCGAGGTGCGGGAGCGCGTCGGGGTGGAAGAGTCCGATCAGGTCGACGATCAGGACGTCCGTCCGCGGCAGCGGCTCAGCCGGTCCGAGGGCTCGAACCGACCAGTCGAACCGCTGGAACGTGCTCGCCCGAGCAGCCCTGTGCGGTTGGAGCACCGACGACACCAGACGGGGACGATCGACGCCGTCCCAGTCGACGGAGCGCTGATGGGACCGAACGGGGTCGAGGAAGTCGTCGCCGCGGATACGGACCGCGCCCGGGAGCCCCTCGACAAGCTTGCGTGTCAGCGTGGACTTGCCGGATCCGCAGTACCCGGAGACACCGACGACGATCGGTGCACGAGCCGAGGCACGGCGGGACGCGACAAGGTCGATGACGCCGTCGCGGTCCATCGGGCAAGCGTACGAGGTCGATGACGGTGCGCCGGCGTTCGTAGGCTGGGCGGATGGACGTCGCTCTGCGGGACAGCACCCCCGAGGACCTCGAGTGGCTCGTCGAGCTCCGGGCCGTGGTGCTGCGCGACGACCTGACGCGGCTCGGGGTGTTCGACGAGCTGCGCGTCCGACAGCGCCTCCGCGACGCGTTCCGGCCGCGACTGACCCGCATCGTCGTGATCGACGGCCGCGACGTCGGATCGATCACCGTGCGGTTCGAGGACGACGTCCGCTGGGTCGAGCACTTCTACCTCACGCCCGACGTCCAGGGACGTGGCGTCGGGTCGACCGTGCTGCGCGCCGTCCTCGACGAGCCCCACGACGGCCCGACGCGGCTCAACGTGCTGGTGGGCAGCCCCGCCCGTCGACTCTACGAACGACACGGCTTCGTGCTCGACACCGATGACGGCGTCGACGTCTTCATGACGCTGCGCGCGGCCGATCGAGCACCCCACGAAGTGCACTGAGCTGCTCGTCGACGACGTCGGCCATCCGGCGCTCGGCCGGTCCGGTGACCCAGGCCTCGAGGGCCAGGTGGAACAGCATCACGCACGTCTCGGCGATCACCGCCGCCTCGGACGGATCGAGCCCGCGAACGACGAAGGCTTCGCGCGCCGCGTCCGTCAGGTCGGCACGCTTCCGGGCGTCGCGCTCCCGGAGTGACGGCTCGGACAGCACCACCCGCCGCACCGCACCGACCTCGTCGTGACGCCCCTCGAACCGCTCGTCGGCGACCTGCCGGAGGCCGTGCACGACGATGTCGAGCGGGTTGATCCCGGCCGGCGCTACGAACTCCTCGGTCTCGACGACCAGGCCGTCGCGCTCGCGAAGTCCCGCTGGGCACGGGCGCAGGAACGCGACGAGCGCATCGCCGTCGGCGACGCGCTCCGCGAGATCGGCGTCATCGCCTGATCGCTACTCCGTAGCGAGCGACTTCGCGTACCAGCGGTCGGAGTACGGGTCGTCGCTGAACGGCGGGACCCGGACGAAGCCGAGCCGTTCGTAGAGCGCACAGGCCTCGGCGAGGTCGGCCCGCGTGTCCAGCCGCAACGACGTGATACCGCGTCCGCGGCAGACGTCCTCGACGTGGCGCAGGAGCCCCGAACCGACGCCTCGGCCTCGGTGCTCCGGCAGCGTGAACACCTTCGTCAGCTCGCCGACGGCGCCCACGAAGCGCACGCCGGCGCAACCGACCACGGCTCCCCCGTCGGCGGCGACGAGGAACACCCCCGAGTCCCCATGCAGGTCGTCGTACGGCTCCTCGTCGAGTGCCCGGTCGACCTCGGCCGACGTCGCCGCCCGCCCGTACCACCGCGACGCGACCTCCGTCAGGTAGTCCCGCACGATCACGTCGGATCCCGCCGAGCCGGGATGCGCTGTCTCGACGATCATGTGGTCCATCCTCGTGCTCGTGCTCGTGACCGCCATCAGTCCGCGCCGACGTCCGTCAGGATCGCCGGGACGACGACACTGCAAGGTGAAGGGAGAATCATGACCACGCTCCGCACCACCATCCTCACCGTCGGCATCGCCACGCTCCTCATCGGGGCGGCTGGCTGCGCGACAGCGTCCGGGCCGAGCGCTCCGAGCGCCACGCAGACGAGTGCGACGGCCGCCACCACGCCGACGGCGACTCCGAGATCGACCCCGACCCCGACCCCGACCCCGACTTCATCCAGCCCGAGCGGCCCCTCGAGCTGGGTCTTCGGCGACGCGTCCTTCGGTCCCGTCCAGCTCGGTGCCACGGACGCCAGCACGGTGCTGCCGGCTGCCGGCTTCTCGCGGCAGCCGTCGAGCGGCTGCCCGACGTTCTGGGAGTGGCAGTCCGCCGACCTGTCCACCCCCAGCGGGTCCGGGTACCGGATCCTGGTCACGTCCGACGACTCCGGACGCGGCGTGCGCTACATCAGCGTTGCGGGACAGGCAACCGACCCCGGAGCGTTCTCGTCGCCCGTGCTGACGTCCACGGGCATCGCGCTCGGTTCCACCGCAGACGACGTGCGCGCTGCGTACCCCGGGCTCGAGAAGACGATCGACACGTGGGAGCCACCGATCGGCGGCTACCGCGAGTACGTGGCACCGACCACGGATGGCCACTGGCTGCACTTCGACACCACGGGTGGCGCTTCCGGCGCTGAGGACATCGTGACGACGATCGTCATCAACGACACGAAGGCGGCAACGCAGGACGTCTGCCGCTGACCGCGCTGCGGACGGGAGGCGCGGGGCGGGCCCGCAACGGGCCTCCCGACTGTCCGGTGCTCGCGATCGCGAGCCGCACACGGGTCAGCGGGACGCGGTCGCCTCGCGCGCGGCGGCTTCCGCCGCGACCCAGGCGAGCATGCCGCACTTGACGCGCATGACGAACTTGGAGACGCCGTGGAAGGCGACGAGGTCCTCGAGGACGTCCTCGTCGGGCTCGCCGACGCCGCGCGAGCGCATCATGGTGCGGAACTCCTCGGTCAGCGCGAGGAACTCGGGTACGGTGCGGCCGACCGCCATGTCGGTGAGGACGGACGCCGAGGCCATCGAGATCGAGCAGCCGTCGCCCTGCCAGGCGAGCCCGGCGATGCGGTCGGTGCCGGGTTCGAGCCGCAGGCTGACCGTGATCTCGTCGCCGCACGTGGGGTTCCGCTCGAAGTGCGAGGCATCCGCGTCGGGCATCGCGCCGTCGCCGTGACGCGCCTTCGCGTGGTCGAGGATGACCTGCTGGTACAGGCTGTCGAGGGCGTTCACGCGGTGGCTCCGAAGTAGTCGCGGACCTCGGCGACGGCTGCGAGGAACCGGTCGACGTCGTGCTCGGTCGTGTAGACGTACGTGCTCGCACGGCTCGTGGCGACGAGACCGAGGCGGCGGTGCAGGGGCTGGGCGCAGTGGTGGCCGGAACGCACCGCGATGCCCTGCGCGTCGAGGTACTGCGAGACGTCGTGGGCGTGCACCCCGTCGACGTCGAACGACACCAGACCGGAGCGTGGGACGCCGGCGGGCGGGCCGACCACCCGGATGCCGGGCACTGCGGCGAGACCGTCGAGCATCCGGCGGGCCAGGTGTTCCTCGTGGGCGCGGACGCGTTCCATGCCGATGCCCTGCAGGTACCGGACGGCCTCGGCGAGGGCGACGGTCTGCGACACCGGCTGCGTGCCGGCCTCGAACCGCTCGGGCGCCGGCATGAACTCGGAGCCCTCCATCGTCACGGTGGTGATCATCGAGCCACCGGTCCGGAACGGCGGCAGGGCGTCGAGCAGCTCGGCACGGCCCCAGAGCACGCCGATGCCGTTCGGGCCGAGCATCTTGTGCCCGGAGAACGCGGCGAAGTCGACCCCGAGCTGCTGCACGTCGAGGGGACGGTGCGGTGCGGACTGGCAGGCGTCGAGCACGACGAGGGCGCCGCGGGCGTGGGCGAGGCCGACGACCTGCTCGACGGGGGCGATCATCCCGGTGACGTTCGAGACGTGCGAGAACGCGACGACCTTCGTGCGGTCCGTGATCAGCGCCGCGGCGTCGTCGGCGGTCCAGGTGCCGTCGTCGGCGACCGGGATCCAGCGCAGGGTGGCACCGGTGAGCGCGGCGAGCTCCTGCCACGGCACGAGGTTGGCGTGGTGTTCGGCCTCGGTCACGAGGATCTCGTCACCGACGCCCAGGCGGAAGCGCTCGGCTTGGGCACCGCCGCGGCCACGGCTGGCGTTGGCCATGCCGTAGGCGACGAGGTTGAGCGCGTCGGTGGCGTTCGCGGTCCACACGACCTCGGTCGGAGCAGCGGCTCCGATGAAGCCGGCGACGGTGGCGCGGGCGTCCTCGTAGGCGTCGGTGCTGAGCGCCGCGAGCGTGTGGGCCCCGCGGTGGACGGCGGCGTTGTCGTGTTCGAGGAACCGGCGCTCGGCGTCGAGGACCTGGCGCGGGCGTTCAGCCGTCGCCCCGGAGTCCAGGTACGCCAACGGCTGCCCGTTCACGTCCTGCGCGAGGATCGGGAAGTCCCGCTTGATCGCCTCGACCTCGGTCTCGGTGAGCGGCTGGTTCGGCGCCACGACTGTCACGTCTCGTCCTCCTGGTGCTGCTGTCCGGAGCAACCCGTCCATGGTGTCCGTTGTTCCCGACCACGTCCAGTCGGCACCGCGACGGCCCAGGACCACGCCGGGTCCTGGGCCGTTGCACGTCGGTCGCTACTCGTTGCCGAGCTTCTTGTCCGCAGCGTCGCGGGCACCGTCGATCTTGTCGTCGTACTTGCCGCCCGTGGCCTTCTTGACCGCGTCGGCCACGCCGCCGAGCACCTTGTCGCTGACGCCCTCGGCCTTCTCGCTCTGCAGGGCGTCCCGGACCTTTCCGTCCTTCAGGAACTCCTGGGCCTTCTTCGTGATGTCGTCGAACCCCGCCATCGGCTGCTCCTCGTCTCGGTGCGGAGCCCGTCGCTCCGTCCTGGCGCCGACAGTAGGCCGCCGGGCAGCCGTCCGTACCGGGATGTTCGGGGTCTTCACACCATCTGTGCGCTGCGACGGCGGGCGAGCACGTACCCGACGGCGACCGCGCCGGACACCGCGAGCAGCGAGGGCACGAGGATGTCGGTGCCCTGCTGGGTGAACTCGACGACGAGCACCAGGGCGGTGAACGGTGCCCGCATGGTGGTGGCGAGGAAGGCCGCCGCACCGACGAACGCGAAGGCCGCCAGGCTCGGACCGTCGGCCGGCCACAGCAGCAGCCATGCTCCGCCCAGGCCACCGCCGATCGCCGACCCGATCGCGATCGAGGGCGTCAGGGTGCCGCCGACCGCACCCGCGCCGATGGTGGCCGAGGTGGTCACGGTCCGCAGGACGCCGAGCAGCAGCAGGAGCACGATCGGCGACAGGCTGGCGAACGAGGCGTCGTCGAGCGTGCTGTTCATCGCGACGAGGCCGAGGGCCCGGCCGTTGCCGAGGATCTCCGGGAACGGGATCGCGATGAGCCCGACCATCGCGAAGACCACGGGCAGCACGACGAGCAGGTGCCAGCCCTTCGGGGCGATGCCCTGCAGCCGGTTGGTCAGCTTGACGAACCCGACCCCGGCGAGCCCCAGCACCGGCCCCACGACGACCGCCCAGACGAGCAGCGACGGCGACAGGTGCATCGCGGGCACGTGGTACAGCACCTCGTCCGGGATCACGAGCCGGGCGGTGATGGCGGCGACGGCACTCGTGGCGAAGGCGGGCAGGGCGGTCGCGAAGCTGATCTCGCCGAGCAGGACCTCGACCGCGAACAGCGCACCGCCGAGGGGCACGTCGTAGACGGCGGCGAGGCCGGCCGCGGCCCCGCAGGCGACGAGGATCTTCGTCTCGCGTGCGGTCAGCCCAGCACGACGGGTGACGAGTTGGGCCAGCCAGGCCCCGACCTCACGCGGCGCGACCTCTTTGCCGATGGAGGCGCCGAGCCCCACGGCCAGGATCTGGACACCGGCGTTCGCGAGCGTCGCCAGGGCCGGCATCCGCTTGCCGTCGACGGCCGCGGTGACCGAGACGATCGAGCGCCCCCACCGACGGAGCGCCCACCAGGCGAACCCGGTCAGGACGCCGGCCGCCGTGAGCGCGAGGAACCGGTTCAGCCCGGACGATGCGTCGGCCGCCTCGAGGTGCCCGCCGAACCCGTAGCCGAAGGCGACGAACTGGATGAGCTGGAGCGCGAGCCAGACCGCGATGCCGGCGATGCCGCCGGAGACGCCCACCAGGGCGGTGACGACGGCGAGCTTGAGGGCCCAGACCGGGGTCGCGTGTCCGGAGTGCGGCATGACCGGAAGCCTAACGGGCTGCACGCACCCGATGACGGACGGCGACGGGGCCGCCGGACGCGGGGCGGGCCTCCAGGCCGGGCACCCCGACCACCCGTCGTCAGACGGCCGTCACCCGGAACGGCACCACGCAGTCGGCCGGCATGAGCGGCGGCTGCAGGCCGACGGTGCCGAGCACCCGTCCGCTGAACACCCGCGGGCCGGACCACCAGTCCGGTCGCACCAGGTCGTGGCCGTCGCCGATGACCACGGGGTCGACGCGGTACGCCGTGTCGGGGTCGAGGTCGCGGAAGGTGACCCGGCCGGTGCCGGAGACCTCGGAGCGGCCGATGCTGGCGAGGAAGAAGACGGCCTGCTGCCGGTCCGGCGCGACCGTGCCGTACACGAGCCGCGCGTCGTCGACCTCGTCCGACCGCACCAGGTCACCGCCGTGCAGGAGCGGGCGGAGGTCGCGGTAGAGCGCGATCCACTCGGTGAGCGCGGCGGACTCGTCGGCGGTCGCGCCGGCCAGGTCCCACTCGATGCCGAGGTGGCCGACCAGGGCGGTGCCGGCACGGAAGGCGAGGTCGTGGACGCGGCCGGTCGTGTGGTTCCGGCCGCTCGCGATGTGCGAGCCGAGCAGCTCCGGCGGCAGGAGCTGCTGCGTCCACCGGTGCATCTGCTGGCGCTCGAGCGGGTCGATGTCGTCGGACACCCACACCCGCGCGGTGTGCTCGATGACGCCGAGGTCGACCCGACCACCACCCGACGAGCACGACTCGATCTCCAGCGACGGGAACCGCTCGCCGAGCGTCGCCATCAACCGGTACGCGGCGAGGGTCTGCTCGTGGACCGCTGCGCCGCCGCCCGGGAACCCCGCCTCGACGAGGTCGCGGTTGTGGTCCCACTTCACGGCGTCGACCGCGTACTCGCCGATGATCGAAGTCATCCGCTCGAGCACGTGGTCGAAGGCCTCGGGGATCGCCAGGTTGAGCACCTGCTGGTCGCGGGACCGGGCGGGCAGCCGGCCGTCGGCCTGCAGGATCCACTCCGGGTGGGCGCGGGCGAGGTCGCTGTCCTCGTTCACCATCTCGGGTTCGAACCACAGGCCGAACTCCATGCCGAGCGCACGGACGCGATCGACCAGGGGGCCGAGTCCGTCCGGCCAGACGTCCTCGTCGACGTACCAGTCACCGAGGCCGGCGTGGTCGTCGCGGCGGCCACGGAACCAGCCGTCGTCGAGCACGTACCGTTCGACGCCGAGGGCTGCGGCACGCTCGGCGAGGTCGACGAGGCGGGCCAGGTCGTGGTCGAAGTACACGGCCTCCCACACGTTGATCGTCATCGGGCGGGGCGTCGTCGGGTGCTGCGGGCGGCTGCGGAGCCAGCGGTGGAACCGTCGGGCCTGGTCGTCGAGGCCGTCACCGTGGGCGAAGTACACCCAAGGCCCCTCGTACGTGGCACCGGTGGCGAGCCGGACCTCGCCGGGCAGCAGGAGTTCACCGCCGCCGATGACCTGGCGGCCGGTGGCGAGCCGTTCGGCGTGGTGCCGGTGGTTCCCGCTCCAGGCGGTGTGGACGCCCCAGACCTGGCCGTGCGCGAAGCCGAAGCCCGGCTCCCCCACCGTCAGCACGGTCGCGGCGTCGGTGCCGGTGCGGCCCTTCCGCCCCTCGCGCTGGTGGGTCCCCACGACGAGTTCGCGGCGCTGCGGGGTCCGCTCCTTGCCCCAGCGCCCGGCGAAGTCCAGGATCTCGCGCGCCCCCGACGGGATCGGCATCGCGAGCGTCAGGTCGTCGACGGTGTAGACGCCGTCGGCGGTGTTCGTCACGCTCGCGCGGGCCCGCACGAGCCCGGAGCCGAGCATCTCGATGGTCACCCGGACGGCGAGCCCGGCGACGGTGTCCTCGGCATCGGCGGTGACCGCGGAGTCGGTGACCGCGAGCGACGTCACCGTGAACGCCGGCGACCAGTCGGCCCCGTCACGGTGCCCGGCGAGTCCCGGACGACCACTCCAGCCCCGGTGCGGCTCGGGCAGCACTGACAGGCGCACCGGGTCGTCCATCTCGTTCGGTGCGACGGGCACGACGTCGGCGTCGGCGAGGGCCGTCAGCGCGTCGGTGTCGAGCGGTCCGAGTGCCGCTCCCCAGTGCACGACGGCGGGGAGCGCGTCGTCGCGGCAGTCCAGGACGAGCGAGACGCCACCGGCGGTCAGGTGGACGAGTTCGTGCGGCATGCGGGCTCCAGTCGGCGTCGTTGCACGTCAGAGCTTTCCGGTCCGGAGCCGTCCGCTGCAAATCCGGCGGCGGCGCGGCTCCGGTTGCGGCGCGGCTCAGAACCAGCGTTTGACCTTGAACACCACGTACAGGATCGCGGCGAACAGGACCATCGCGACGATCGACAGCGGGTACCCCCACGTCCAGCCGAGTTCGGGCATGTGCGTGAAGTTCATCCCGTAGATCGCGGCGATGAGCGTCGGCGCGAACAGGATCGCCGCCCACCCGGAGATCTTCTTCGTGTCGTCGTTCTGCTTCTGCGCCGCCAGGGTGGAGTCGACGGTCAGGGCGTTCTGCAGCAGCTGCCGGAACGTGTCGAGGCGCTCCACCACCCGGATCGCGTGGTCGAGGACGTCGCGGAACCGCCGCTGCATCTCGATCGGCAGGTGGTACTTCTCGGCACCGCGGTGCAGGTTCTCGATGATGTGGATGAGGGGTCGGGCGGCGCGCTGGAAGTCGACGACCTCGCCGAACAGCTCGTACACGCGCCGGGACACCCCGGCCTCGCCCGAGAACAGCTGGTCCTCGATCTGGTTGATGTCCTCTTCGAGGCCGTCGATCACCGGCACGTAGCCGTCGACGATGGAGTCCATGAGCGCCCAGAGCTGCGCCTGCGGGCCGACGGTCACCAGCCCGGGCTTGCCGCTCAACCGCTGCAGCGCCCGGGGAACGGTCTGCTTGCCACGGGGGTCGGCCTTCACGACGGCGAGGAAGAAGGTCTCACCGACGAAGGCGTGCACCTCGCCGAACGCCACCTCTTCCTGCTGGTCGTTGTACAGCGCCGGCTTGAGCACCACGAACAGCGTCGAGCCGTAGCGCTCGAGCTTCGGTCGCTGGTGCCCCTCGGCGGAGTCCTCGACGGCGAGTTCGTGCAGGCCGAGGGCGACCGCGACGTCGCCGAGTTCCTGGGCGTCGGGCTGGTGCAGGACGATGCACGCGCTGGCGCCCTGCTCGTCGAGCATCCGGAAGGTGTCGTCGAGGGACGGACTCGCGATCGGGGCGATCCGGTCGATGTAGACGGTGTTCAGTTCGACGCTCACGCGACCACCGTACGCAGGGTGGCCGGTCTCCGGCCTGGAGGCCCGTGGCACGCCCGCCATGCGCCCAGCGTCCTGCCTGAACGCGCGCTGCACGACCGTCGGCGCGGGCCGCCTACCGTGCAGGTCATCAGCATGCTGACGAAAGGGACTGTCATGAAGAGGATCTGGAAGCGCATCGCGGTGGCCGTGAGCGCGGTCGTCGCCGTCATCGGCGCGTACGTCGGGTCGGGCGCTGCCGGTGGGACGCCCATCCAGGACGCCGCCGGTGGCGCACTGTCGGCGTCCTCCACCGCGATCGCCCCGGACGGCCCGGCCTTCTCGATCTGGAGTGTCGTCTACGCCGGGCTCATCGGCTACGCGGTGCTGCAGCTCTTCCGCACCGCGAACGACGAGCGGCACGAGCGCCTGGTGGTGCCGGCGGTGCTGTCCCTGCTGCTCAACGCCGCGTGGATCCTGTCGGTGCAGTTCGGGTTCCTGTGGGCGAGCGAGCCGATCATCGTCGCACTGCTCGTCGTGCTGATCTGGACGTTCACGATCCTGCGCCGGACCCCGTCCCGCGGGGTCGTCGAGGCGATCCTGACCGACGGCACGTTCGGGCTGTACCTCGGGTGGGTCTGCGTCGCGACGGCCGCCAACACCGCTGCGGTGCTGACGGCGGCGGGCTTCCGGGGCTTCGGACTCGGGCAGGACCCGTGGGGCGTGGTCGTCGCCGCGGTGGCCGGGCTCGTCGGGGTCCTCATCGCGCTGTGGGGTCGTGGACGCCTGGCGCCGATGGCCTCGGTCGCATGGGGTCTTGCGTGGGTCGCGGTCGCCCGGTTCGAGGGGCCGCTCGTCTCCGTGCCGACGGCGGTCGCGGCCATGGTGGCTGCGGCGGCCGTGGTCGTCGTGACGGTGGTGGTGCGTGCCCGCGTCGGCTGGGTCGGCGGGCGTGCCGGTCGGGCGGCGGCACCCGTGGCGGCCTGACACGGGTCCTCCTGCGCGTCGTTTCGCGCTGAGCGACACCTCACGCGGCCGTTGGCCCGTGAGGTGTCGCTCAGCGCGAAGACTCGTGCGGCAGACTCGTGCGGCAGACGCCCGCGGCCTCAGCGCGGAGACTCGGCGGACGCCACCAGCCCGTGGGCGGCGGCCACCGCGGCGTTCGTGACCCGGCCGGCGTGCACGTTCAGGCCGGCGGCGAGCGCGGGGTCGGCCTCGAGCGCGGCCTCCCAGCCACAGTCGGCGATCGCGACGGCGTAGGGCAGCGTGGCGTTCGTCAGCGAGATCGTGCTCGTGCGCGGGACGGCGCCGGGCATGTTCGCCACGCAGTAGTACACGGTGTCGTGCACGGCGAACGTGGGGTCGTCGTGGGTGGTCGGGTGGGAGCCCTCGAAGCAGCCGCCCTGGTCGATCGCGATGTCGACGAGGACCGATCCGGGCCGCATGTCGGCGACCATCGCGTCGGTGACGAGCTTCGGCGCGGACGCCCCGGGGATCAGGACCGAACCGATCACCAGGTCGGCGTCGCGCAGTGCCTCGGCGATGGCGTGCGCCGACGAGCGCAGGGTCGTAAGGCGGCCGTCGAACCGGGCGTCCAGGGCCCGGAGCCGCGGCAGGCTGATGTCGAACACCGTGACGTCGGCACCCATGCCGAGCGCCATCGTGGCGGCGTGCTCTCCCGCGACGCCGCCGCCGATGACGACCACCCGGCCCTTCGGCGTGCCGGGGACGCCGCCGAGCAGCAGCCCGCGCCCACCGTTCGTGCGCATCAGGTGGAACGCGCCGACCTGGGCGGACAGTCGCCCGGCGACCTCGGACATCGGCGACAGCAGGGGCAGCGAGCGGTCCGGCAGCTGCACGGTCTCGTAGGCGATCGCCGTCGCGCCCGAGTCGATGAGCGCGTCGGTCAGCGGTCGGTCGGCGGCGAGGTGCAGGTAGGTGAAGAGCATCTGGCCCGGCCGGATCATCGGGTACTCCGACGCGACCGGCTCCTTCACCTTGAGGATCAGCTCGGCGCGCTCCCAGACCTCGGCCGCGGTGTCGACGATCGTGGCCCCGGCGGTGCGGTACTCGTCGTCGGTGAACGCCGAACCGGACCCGGCACCGGCCTGCACCAGCACCTGGTGGCCGTGCGACCCGAGCTCGGCGACGCCGGCCGGAGTGGCGGCGACGCGGTACTCGTTGTTCTTGATCTCGGTGGGGACGCCGATGCGCATGCTGACTCCTTCGTGGGCGGTGCGTTCGTCCCCACCATTGAGCACCGGATTCGCCCACAGCAGCACCGAGCCGAACATCCCGACAACCGCAGCGCGATCCGTGTCACGGTATTCGGCGGAACGGCCCCCAGTGTCGGTCGGTCAGCGCCCGCGCAGCGACTCGCTCGGCAGTTCGCCGAAGCGGCTGCGGTAGGTCGCCGAGAAGCGCCCGAGGTGCCCGAAGCCCCACGTCCGGGCGACCTCGGCCACCGTCGTCTCGTCGAGGCCGCTGCCGACCAGGTCGGTCCGCGCACCGTCGAGTCGCACGCCGCGCAGGAGTTCCCCCGGCGTCTGGTCGAGGTGCCGGCGGAGGGACTGCTGCAGCCCGCGCGGGCTGAGTCCCGCCGCCGCAGCGATGTCCGGGGTACCGATCGCTTCGCGCGCGTGCTCGTGCACGAACTCGAGCGCCCGACGCAGGCGGTCGTGCTCGGGGCCGCTGCCGGACACCGTCGCACGCCACTTGCTGCGCTGCGGGAACGCCCGGATCGCCGCGGTGGCGAACGCCTCGGCAATGTCGTGCTGCACGCTCGGGCTCATCGACCGGTCGACGTCGAGCCACGTGGCGGAGTACTTCCGCACCACCGAACGCCACAGCGCGATGCCGTCGGCCGTCGGACGGCGCATGGGCTCGAAGGCGAAGTCGTCGTCGCCGGCGACCGCCCGGACGAAGTCGCGGTCCAGGTGCACCAGGTTCAGGGCGATGTCCCGGTGGTGCAGGGCGTAGGGCTCGGCGAAGGGCAGCACGACCGGCACCCCGGCCTCGAGCTCGTGGGTCTCGCCGCCCGAGGTGATCCGGCTCGAACCGCTCCGCATCCAGGCGACCAGGAACTCGTCGTCGACCTGGCTCTCGCTCCGCAGGTCGACCATGAACCGCGACGACCGCAGCGACATCCGTTCGTCACCGACGCCGGCGAAGTCCCAGTAGGCGTTCTCGTGGGTGCGACGGACCAGTGGTGCACGGAAGTCGTAGTCGCCCGTGAAGAACGCGAGCGCCTGGTCGACGTCGCTGCCGACCATCCGTCGGAAGTACCGCTCACCGGGCTGTTCGAGAGAAAGCACCATGCTCGAGAACCTACGACGGACCACCGACAAACTGCGTCAGGTCCTGACTCAGGGCTGCAGGATCGCCTGCCCCACGCTCTCGTCCAGGATCAGGTCCGTGATGAGCCCGGCGGCCAGCGCGCCCCGCAGCGACGCCGCCTTCGACCGCCCGGCGACGACGCAGACCCGCCGCGGCGCACGCTTGATCGTGTCGAGGTCCGGAGCGCCGGCCCGTGCGTTCACCCCGATGTCCTTCCACGAGCCGTCGGCCCGGTAGAACACCGTCGAGACGTCGCCGACGACCCCCGCCTGCGTGAGCTCGTCGCGGTCCTCGGGGTCGAGGTACCCGCCGGAGTACACGTGCGAGGGCACCGGGGCCTGCGGGGCACCGACGCCGAACACCACGAGGTCCATCCGCTCGTGCAGGTCGAGCACACGGCGGATCGAGCGCTCGCGGAACAGGGCCTCCTTCGTCGCGGGGTCGTCGAAGAACGCCGGCACCGGGAACTGCTGCACGAACGCCCCGTAGGCCTCGCCGAACCGGCGCAGGATCTCGGACGCGTAGACGATGCCGGTGGTGCGGGTGTTCGCGGCGCCGTTGATCTGCACGATCGTCGAGCCGTGGGTGGTCTTCGGCACCAGGTAGCGGCTGACCGCGCTCACCGTCGAGCCCCACGAGATCCCGATCACCATGTTCGACTCGACGTACTGCGTCAGGATCCGGGCGGCGGACAGGGCGACCCGCTCGAGCCGGTCGACGTCGCTCGTGTGGTCCGGCACCGGGACGACGTGCGCGTGCACCCCGAAGCGGGAGCGGATGCTCCGGCTCAGCGCAGCGGCCTGGTCCAGGGGAGAACGGATCTGGATGTCGACGAGCCCGGTGTCCCTGGCGTACTTCAGCAGCCGCGACACCGACGAGCGCGAGGTGCCGAGCTCGTCGGCGATCGCGTCCATCGTCAGGTCCTGCAGGTAGTACAGGTGGGCGGCGCGCAGCGCCTGCTGCGTGCGCATGGGCTGAGCCGCATCGCTCATGGTGCTCCGATCTGTCGAACGCAACCATGCACGGACGTGCAGGGCCTCTGCAACCCCTGCCGCGCCTCCCGACCGCCGTCTCGGGCCTGGACGACACGTGTGCTGCACGTTCGTGCACGCGAGTTGCCCGCCCTGTCGAACGAGCGCACGATCGATCCTGACCCCACGAACAGACGAAGGAAGCGACGAACCATGTCGAAGAAGACACAGCCCCGGAACACGGTGACCGCCCTCACCGAGCGCCCGAACGCGCAGGTCCTCGTCGTCGGCGGCGGCATCAACGGCATCGCGACGTTCCGCGACCTGGCGCTCCAGGGCGTCGACGTCGCCCTGGTCGAGCGTGGCGACTACGCCTCCGGCGCCTCCGCGGCCTCGAGCCACATGATCCACGGCGGCATCCGCTACCTGGAGAACGGCGAGTTCCGACTGGTGCGCGAGAGCGTGCAGGAGCGCAACGGCCTGATCCGCATCGCCCCGCACTACGTCAAGCCGTTGCAGACGACCATGCCGATCTTCTCGACGTTCTCCGGCATCATGAACGCCCCGCTGCGCATGCTGACGCACAAGCAGCGCTCCACCAAGGAGCGCGGCGCGATGCTCATCAAGATCGGCATGACGATCTACGACTCCTTCTCGCGCGACGGCGGCTCCGTCCCGAAGCACGTCTTCCGGACCAAGAAGGCCGCGCTCGAGGACATGCCGGCCCTCAACAAGGACCTGAAGTACACGGGCACCTACTACGACGCGAGCGTGCACGAGCCCGAGCGCCTGGCCCTCGACGTCCTGAAGGACGGCCTGACCGCCGGCACCGGGACCGGCTCCGCCGCGACCGCACGCGCCACCAACTACGTCGAGGCAGCCGGCACCCGCGACGGCGGCGTCCTGCTGCGCGACCGCGAGACCGGCGGCGAGTTCGTCTTCACCGCCGACGTCGTGATCAACGCCTCCGGCCCCTGGACCGACCTGACGAACGAGGCGTTCGGCGGCGAGACGAAGTTCATGGGCGGCACGAAGGGCTCGCACATCGTCGTGCACAACGACGAGCTGCTCGAGGCCACCAAGGGCCGCGAGCTGTTCTTCGAGAACGACGACGGCCGCATCGTCCTCATCTACCCGCTCAAGGGCCGCGTGCTCATCGGCACCACCGACATCGACGCCGACCCCGCGAAGCCGGTCACGACGACCGACGAGGAGATCGACTACTTCTTCGGGCTCGTGAAGCACGTGTTCCCGCAGATCGACGTCACCCGCGACCACATCGTCTACAGCTACTCCGGCATCCGTCCGCTCCCCCGCCACGAGGACACCGCCCCCGGCTTCGTGTCCCGTGACTACCGGATCGTGGACACCCAGATCGCCGGGCTGCCGAAGTCGACCGTGCTGTCGCTCGTCGGTGGCAAGTGGACGACCTTCCGTGCCCTTGCTGCACACCTGTCCACCGAGGCGACGACCAAGCTCGGCATGCGCCGCAAGGTCGACACCACCGGCATGCCGATCGGCGGTGGCAAGGAGTTCCCGACCACCGACGCCCAGCGCGCCCTGTGGATCAAGTCGCACCGCGACGGCCTGGACGAGTCCCTGGTCGAGGGGCTGCTCGAGCGCTACGGCACCCGTGCCGCCGAGGTCGTGGACGTCCTGACCGACGGCCCGGTCGAGCCACTCGAGTCCGACCCGTCGCTCACCCGCGCCGAGGTCGCGTACTTCGCCCGCCACGAGCAGGCCGTCCACCTGGTCGACGTCGTCCTGCGCCGCACCAACCTGGCGTTCGTCGGCGGGGTCACGATCGACCTGCTCGACGAGCTGGCCGACGTGCTCGCCGAGGCGCTCGGCTGGACGACCGAGGAGCGCGCGGACGAGGTCCAGGGCACGCTCGACGTGCTGCGTGAGTCGCACGGCGTGATCGTGCCGCTGACGTCCGCATCGGCGTCGCAGCTCGCGTAGTCGACGCGACCGACCACGGACGGGAGGCGCGGTGCCGGCTGGCACCGCGCCTCCCGTCCGTTCGTGGTCGCGTTCGCGAGCGGCTGGTCGCGTCGGCGACCCGCTGGTCGCGTCAGAAACGCTCGCCGGTGGGGTCGAGCGCCGTGCGGTCGATGAGCTGGTCGCCGCCGACCGGCTCGCCTTCCCAGTCGACCAGGCGCCAGCCGTCGGCGAACGAGCCCTCGAGCTCGACGATGCCGGTGTTCTCCAGGTGCCGCTTCGTGCCGAAGTGGTCCGGGGTGTTCTGCGCAGCTGCGCTCGCCCACGTGCGGATCGCAGCACCGTGGCTGACGGCAGCGGCGACCGCGACCCCGGTGGCCTCGATCTGCCGGACGGCGTCGTCGTAGCGCTCGAAGAACTCGGTGCCGCTCTCGGCACCGGGCATCCGGGTCGTCCGGTCGCCGCCGGACCAGCCGTGCACCGTGGAGATGTAGGTCTGCACGGACACCTCGTCGTTCTTGCCCTGGGTGTCGCCCGCCTCGATCTCGCGCAGGCCCGGCAGCACCACGGGCTCGAGGCCGAGCGAGGTCGCGAGGGGCGCCGCGGTGATCTGCGTGCGGACCATCGACGACACGAACAGTCGCTCGATCCCCCGGTCGGCGAGCGCTGCGGGCAGGGCGTCGGCCTGCTGCTGCCCGAGCTCGGTCAGCCCCGGTCCGGGCACCACGGCATCGAGGATGCCGTGCACGTTCGCGGGGGTCTGGCCGTGGCGGATGAGCAGCAGTCGCATCCCGCCACCCTACGGACCGCCGCCGACGTCAGCCCTGCCGGGTGTTCCAGCGGGGGTTCTTCTTGTTGATGACGTAGACGCGGCCCCGACGTCGGACCACCTGCGAGCCGGGGATCTGCTTCAGGGCCTTGAGGGAGTTGCGGACCTTCACGACGAGCCTCCTTGTTGAGAACGGTTTTCAGTTACAGTAGCGGACATGCGTGCTGCTGCCATCACCCTCGTCACCGCCCTGCACCAGGTCGACGCCGACCGCGTCGCCGCCCGGATCTCGGACGGGCACCGGATGCGCGTCGCCGGGAGTGCCTTCGCCACCGCCCGCGCCGTGGCCGACCGCGCCGACCAGCTCGACCGGGTCTGCGGGCCCGACGCGGGCCACGGGCTCGTCGTCACCCTGCACCCGGGGGCCGACGCCCGAGCGGTCGGCATGCTGCTCGCCAACGCGGCACGGTCCGAGACCGGCGACGACCGGGTGCTCCGGCACGTCGTCGGGGTGCTGCGGGCCGACGACGTCGCGCACCTGCTGTGGTCGGACGTCGACGACGCCTTCGTGGCCGCGGACCGGATGGCCGCACTCGTCGAGTACGCGACGGTGATCGCCCTCGACCGCATCGAACCGCTGTCGGGCCGTCGGCGTCGGGCGCTCGTGTCACTGCTGCACCGGATGGCGCCCCAGGCCGTGATCGTCGCCCTGCCCGCGATCCGCAGCGCCGCCGACCTGCCGGCCTCGAACGGTGGAGCCGCGCGGGTGCTCGCCACCGGTGCGGGCTGGATGCGGGCGCTGTCGAGCGGTGCGGACACCGGGCGCGAGGCCCGCGACGCCCTGGTCTCGATGCGCTACCGGGAGCCGCTGCCGTTCCACCCCGGACGACTGTCGTCCGTCATCGCCGAGGACCTGTCCGCCGGGGTGAACGGCCGCGTGCTGCGGTCGCGGGGGTTCTTCCGCCTGGCGTCCCGGCCGGACCACGTCGGCTCGTGGTCGAGCTTCGGGTCGATGCTCGCGCTCGACCCCACCGCGAACGCGTCGTGGGACGCCGACGCCCCGATCGGGCAGGCGCTGTGGTTCGTCGGCGAGCAGCTCGACGTCCGGGCGATCGAGCGGGCGCTCGACGGGGCGCTGCTCACGCCGTCGGAGCTGCTCGCCGGGCCGGACGTGTGGCGCGGCTGGCCGGACCCGTTCCCGGTGTGGCCCGCGGTGGACCCGGCGACGGAGCACCGGCACGAGTGAGCGTGCGGGTGCGGCGCGGGCGGGTGCGGCGGTGCGGTGCGTGCGCATGTTGCGACAGAACGCGAGTCGAACGACGCGTGGATCGTCGCAGTGTGCCGCCGATCCGCACCGGTCCGGCGAACCCGGAAGCTGAGTAACGAGGCCGTACCATCGGCCCATGGCGATCGAACCCGAGACGAAGAACTGGACGTGGGTCATCGAGTCCGTGTGTCCCGAGTGCGGCTACGACGGCAGTGCGGTGACCGTCCGCGACGTGCCGGGCATCATCGACGAGAACACGGCCGGCTGGCCCGCGATCCTCGGACGCGACGACGTGCGGGACCGCCCCGACGACCACACGTGGTCCCCGCTCGAGTACGGCGCCCACGTGCGGGACGTGCACCGGAAGATGGCGGAGCGCCTCGAGCTGATGCTCACCGAGGACGCCCCCACGTTCCCGAACTGGGACCAGGACGCCACCGCCGTCGAGGACCGCTACGGCGAGCAGGACCCCGCGGTCGTCGCCGAGGAACTGCGGGAGTCGGCCGACCGCGCGGCCCGGGCCTTCGCGGCGGTGCCCGACGAGGTGCTCGAGCGCACCGGGCTCCGGTCCGACGGCAGCGCCTTCACCGTCGCGACGCTCGCCACCTACTACGCGCACGACCCGGTGCACCACCTGTGGGACGTGCGGCGCACGCCCTAGACGTGGGGACCACCGGCCTGGAGGCGCGATGCGGCCCCGCCCCGCGCCTCCAGGCCGCCTGCGGTCGCCCCCTGACCCGGGCGTACCTGCGGAAACCGGGCGTACCTGCCGAAACCGGGCGTACCTGCCGAAACCGGGCGTACCTGCCGAAACCGGGCGTACCTGCCGAAACCGGGCGTACCTGCCGAAACCGGGCGTACCTGCCGAAACCGGGCGTACCTGCCGAAACCGGGCGTACCTGCCGAAACCGGGCGTACCTGCCACGAAGAAACGACCAGGTATGCCCGAATCCACCCTCCATCTCACGTGTGATGGGAAGGATCGGGCGCGGCGCCGGCTCGCTCAGGCGAGTGCGTCGAGCACGGCGCGCGCCGTCGCGGCGTCCGTCACCAGCTCGTTGACCAGCCCGCCCCGCACCGCAGCCACGATGCTCGTCGCCTTGGCGCCGCCCACGGCGACCCCGACCGCGTGCGGCACGGTCGACAGGATCTCGCGCGAGGTCCGCACCATCCGGTCACTCCCGGGGAACTCGATCGCCGATCCGTCCGCGGCGTAGAAGTTCAGGCAGACGTCGCCTGCCGCACGGTCGAACGCGACGTCCTCGACCGGGATGCCCCGGGCCAGGGCGTCCCGGGTGTGGGTCGGCGCCCCGATGCCGAGGATCGCGCCCTTCGCCCGGCTCCACAGCCCGACGACGTGCTGGAACGCCGGGTCCTGGTCGAGGGTGGACCGCATCACCGGGGACGGCAGCGCCTGGGCGAACAGGAATGCCGGGATCGCGCCGGAGTGCTCCGCGGCCGTCCGGGTGATCTCGTTCGTCTGGAACCACGGCATCGGGTCGGCCTGCCCGCCCACGGTCGGGACGAGCTGCACACCGGGCATGGTCGGCATGCCGGACCGTGCGACGTCGTACACGGTGCGGCCGGACGACATCAGGACGGCGTCGCCGGGGACGAGTCCCATGCCCTCGACCGCGGCGGCCAGCGGTGCGGCCAGGTCGGCGCCGAGCGTGGCGGCGTGGGTGACCGCGGCCAGGTGCACCGCGCGGAGCCCGAGCACGACCTGCAGCCGTTCGGCGAGCGCCACGGTCTCGTCCTGGAACGGGTCGACGACCTCGATGCGGACGAGTCCGGCCTTGCGGGCTTCGGCGACGAGCCGTGAGACGGTCGGGCGCGAGACGCCGAGGCGCGAGGCGATCTCGACCTGCGTGGCGTCCTCGAGGTAGTACATCCGCGCCGCCTGGTAGACGGTGTCCAGCGGGAACCGGGTGCGGGCTCCGTCCGGGGTGGGGGTCTCGGCCGACATGGTGCGATGCTACCGCCACGCGCACCGCAGAAATTGTGTGCTGGACAGATGTCCACGGCCGTCGCAGACTGGTTCGGGAGCGCCCGGAACCTCGGGGCGCGGGAGGAGCACAGACATGACGTACCGTCTCGTGATCGGGTCCGACGACGCCGGGTTCGACTACAAGGAGATCATCAAGGCCGACCTGCTCGCCGACGACCGGGTGTCCGACGTGCGGGACGTCGGCGTCGACGCGGACGGCCACACCGCCTACCCGCACGTCGCCGTCGACGCCGCACGGCTGGTGGCGAACGGCGAGGCCGACCGGGCGATCCTGATCTGCGGCACCGGACTGGGCGTGGCGATCAGCGCCAACAAGGTGCCGGGCATCCGTGCCGTCACCGCGCACGACTCATACAGCGTGGAGCGCTCGATCCTGTCGAACGACGCCCAGGTCCTCTGCATGGGGCAGCGCGTCGTCGGCATCGAGCTCGCGCGTCGTCTGGCGAAGGAGTGGCTCGGCTACACCTTCGACACCTCCAGCGCGAGTGCCGAGAAGGTCAACGCGATCTGTGCGTACGACGGCAGCGCTCCCGCGGGCGTCGACGCACGGGGTTAGGCCGCCGCGCAACGCCCAGCTGCCTGTCGGGGGCCGGACGTACCGTACCCACGACTCCAATGCTCCACGAGGGGAACCCGATGAAGAAGTCAGCCTGGCTGCCAGCCGTCATCGCACCGGTCGTCGTCGCCGGCGCCGTTGCCGCCCCGATGATCGCGAACGCCGCGAACGACCCGATCGCGGGGACGAACCCCAGCGCCGCGGCCGTCATCGCCAGCATCGCGAAGTCGTCGGACGCCCAGTACTCGGGCAAGCTCTCGCAGACGAGCGCGCTGGGCCTCCCCGAACTGCCCACCGGGTCCGGCGGCTCCTCGCTCGAGGGCGACGCCTCCGACGTGCTCGGGCTGCTCACCGCGTCGCACACCGCCCGGGTCTACGTCGACGGCCCCGACAAGCAGCGCGTCCAGCTGACGCAGCAGCTCGCCGAGCAGGACGTCGTCCGCAACGGCTCGGACGTCTGGACCTGGGACTCGAAGGAGCGCTCGGCCACGCACGTGACCCTGCCGAGCGACACCGCGACGGACCTGCAGGACGGCACGACCACACCGGCCGACATCGCCCGGCAGGCCATCGACGCGATCACCCCGACCACCACCGTGTCGAAGCCGACCGGGGTCAGCGTCGCCGGACACGACGCCTGGCAGATCACCCTGACGCCGAAGTCGTCCGACACCCTCGTCGGAGCCGTGCGGTTGGCCGTCGACCAGCAGACCGGACTCCCGCTCCGCGCGAGCGTCCAGGCCGCAGGCGCGGACGACCCCGCGGTGCAGGTCGGGTTCACGAGCCTCGACTACGGCGCCCCGGCGGCCCGGCTCTTCGACTTCACCCCGCCGTCGAACGCAAAGGTCACCGAGAAGGACCTGTCCGACGCCGGATCGCACGCGAAGGGCGAGCACGGCGACCGCCGTGGCACCGCGAGCGGTGACGAGCCGACCTTCACCGGCACAGGCTGGAGCACCATCGCCGAGCTCCCCGCCGGCACCTTCGACCGGTCCGGGCTCGAGGGCGAGGCCTCCGGCCTGCTCGACCAGCTGACCAAGCCCGTCGACGGCGGCCGTGCCGTGCAGACGTCGCTCGTCTCGGTCTACCTGACCGACGACGGCCGCGTGCTCGCGGGTGCCGTGCCGGTCGCCTCCCTGGTCGACGCCGCGAAGTGAGCGCGGACGACCACGAGGTGAGCACGGCCGGGCAGGGACCCGACCTGGCGATCCGCACCACGGGCCTCCAGAAGGTGTTCCGCAAGCAGCGTGCGGTCGACGGGATCGACCTGGCGGTGCCGCGCGGCGCGGTGTTCGGGTTCCTCGGGCCGAACGGTTCCGGCAAGACCACCACGATCCGGATGCTGCTCGGGCTCTCGAGCGCGAGCGGCGGCACCATCGAGCTGCTCGGCGAACCGATGCCGAAGGCGCTGCACGACGTCCTGCCCCGCGTCGGCGCGCTCGTCGAGGGACCGGCCTTCTACCCGTACCTGTCCGGTCGGGCCAACCTGCAGCGCTTCGACGCCGCCGACCCCACGTCGGACCCGCGTACCCGCAAGGCCCGCGTGGCCGGAGCCCTCGACCGCGTCGGGTTGACCCACGCGGCCGACAAGAAGGCGCACGCGTACTCCCTCGGCATGAAGCAGCGGCTCGGCCTCGCGAACGCCCTGCTGTCACCGCGTGACCTGCTGGTGCTCGACGAGCCGACCAACGGCCTCGACCCGCAGGGGACCCGCGAGGTCCGCAACCTCATCCGCTCCCTGGCCGACGACGGCACCACGGTGTTCGTGTCGAGCCACCTGCTGGCCGAGATCGAACAGGTCTGCACGCACGCAGCCGTGATGCGGACGGGCAAGATCGTCGCGCAGGGCCCCCTCGACGAGCTGCGCGCAGCCGGGGCCCGGACCGTGACCGTGCGGACGCCCGACATCGGGCAGGCCGCTACCGTCCTCACCCGGCTCGGGCTCACCCCGCGGCACGACGGCGGGGCCGACGTGCTGGTGGCCGACCTGCCGAACGCGCTGCTGCCGGAGACGATCACCGCGGAACTCGTGCGCGCCGACGTCCGGGTGCGCGGCCTGACGGTGGGCGGCGGCACCCTCGAGGACCTGTTCGTCGCACTCACCGGAGAGGGATTCGATGTCGCAGCCTGACGCGGCCGTGCGCGACCTGCCCGTCCGACGCCGGCAGCGCCCGTTCGCACTGCTCGGTTCCGAACTCGCGCTGGTGTTCCGGCGTCGCCGCACCTGGGCGATGCTCGGGGCACTCGCGCTCGTGCCGATCCTGATCGCGGTCGCCGTGAAGCTCACCACCGACGGCGACGACGGCGGGCCGGCGTTCCTCGGCGACATCACCAACAACGGTCTGTTCGTGGCGTTCACGGCACTGACCGTGTCGATCCCGCTGTTCCTGCCGCTGACGGTCGGCGTGGTCGCCGGTGACACCGTCGCGGGCGAGGCCAGCCACGGCACGATCCGCTACCTGCTCGTCGCACCGACGGGCCGCGTGCGGTTCGTCCTGGTCAAGTTCGCCGGTGCCGTCGCGTTCTGCCTGGCCGCCACCCTGCTGGTGGTGCTGGTCGGTGCGGCGATCGGTGCCGTGCTGTTCCCGATCGGCCCCGTCACGCTGCTGTCCGGCACCCAGGTGGGCGGCTGGTCGTACGCCGGCCGCGCCCTGCTGCTCGCGCTGTACGTCGCCATGTCGATGCTCGGGCTCGTGGCGATCGGCATGTTCACCTCGACGCTGACGAACGTGCCGGTCGGCGCGATGGCCGCGACGGTCGTGCTCGCCGGGGCGTCGCAGGTGCTCGACCAGCTCCCCCAGCTCGACTGGCTGCACCCGTTCCTGTTCTCGCACCAGTGGCTCGGGTTCGGCGACCTGCTTCGCGACCCGATCTCGTTCGACTCGTTCGGGTCGAACGCGGTGCTGCAGCTCGGGTACGTGGTGGTGTTCGGCGCGCTGGCGTACAGCCGATTCGCCTCGAAGGACATCCTGAGCTGACGCGGCAGGGGCCCGACACGAAGGTGTCGGGCCCCTGCAACGATCAGCTCGCTCAGCTCGCGGGCGACGCCGATCCGCCGGCCATCGTCTCCGTGTCGGTCCCCCGCGCATCGGCGTACCGGTCGCGCAGGTCACGTGCCTTCTCGGAGCGGTACCAGTCGAGCCGCGCCCCGGTCTCCACCGTCTGCATCCCGATCACGACCTTGCCGCGGGACTTCATCTCCGCCAGGTCCTCGTACGCCTCGACGATGTACTCGAACGGGTAGAAGCCCGAGATCAGGACCTGCACCCGACGGTCCTGCACGGCCTTCGCCAGCAGGGTGAGCAGCTCGCGGGTCTCCTCGTCCTCGGCGGGCGCACGGAGGAACCGGACCTCGATGTCACGGCGCTCCTCCGACGACACGAACCGCTCCTGGCCGACGCCGAGACGTTCGGCCAGCAGCTCGGCATTGCTCTCACCGTGGTTGTCGATGAACGCGGTGATCGGCCGGCCGTCGGCGATGTCGCGGATGCGGTCCTCCTCGCCTTCGCCGTAGGCGACGGGCAGCGTGCCGATCTGTCGCAGGTAGTCGTGGTTGCGGGGGCTGCCGAGGGCGATCACGGTCGCGCCGGCGTCGTGCGCCAGCTGGCACTCGATGTGTCCGACGCCACCCGCTGCGGCCGAGATGACGACGGTGTCCTGCGGTCCGAGCCGGAGCGACCGGACGACCGACACCGCGGTGCAGCCCGCCAGGTACAGGCCGCCGGCGACCTCCCACCCGACGTGCTCCGGCTTCTTGATGACGGCGCCGCGCGGCACCGCGATCCAGGTGGCGTGGGCGCCGCCGGTCGGCGCGTGCCCCATCACCTCGTCCCCGATGCGGAGGTCCTTCACACCGTCGCCCCGCGCACGCACGATGCCGGCGAAGTCGACGCCCTGGTGTGCGGGGAACTCGAGGTCGACGTGGTCGCGGAGCTTGCCCTCGCGCAGGAACCGCTCGATGTGGTTCAGTCCCGCGGCCACGATCTCGACGACGATCTCGCCCGGTCCGGCCTCGGGCTTCTGCTGGGGGACGAGCTCGACGACGTCGAAGTCGCCGTACCGGTCGTACTGCACTGCACTGCCGACTCGCATGGGTGCTCCTTCGCTCCAGGTGTGCGTCCGTGCTACTCGGTGTTCCCGCACGCAACCCGAAGACGTGGGGTACCGCGGCTGTGGACGGGACCAGACGGCGGACTGGAGGCCCGTGGCGACGCCGCCACGGGCCTCCAGTCCGCCGTCACGCACGTCCGCCGCGCGTGGGGACCGGGCTCAGTGCTTGCCGGCGGCCGCGATGACGGCGCGGACCGTCTCGGGGTCGAGGCGGAACGCCCGCGGGTCGGCGTCGCCCCGGGGCACGCGGACCGGTGTCGACCAGACGGAGCCGTCCGCGGCGAGGTCGACGACGAGTGCGCCGCTGTCGACGACGGCTGATTCCTCGTCGTACGGGCCGACGACGTCGGTGTCGTTCGCGACACCGGGTGCGACGAGGACCGGGACGCCGGCGAGCGACCCGGCGAAGTGGTGGTGGTAGTGGCCGGCGAGGACGACCCGCACGTCGGAACCGCGGATCACGTCGGCAAGGGCCTCGGGGTTCTGCAGGCGGAGGGCCTCGTGCAGCTCGGTCGGGGCGGGCAGCGGTGGGTGGTGCAGGACGACGACGGTGCCGTGCGGGGCATCGGCTGTGCCACTGCAGGCGCCTTCGGCCAGGGCCGCGCGCAGGTGCTCGAGCGCCGTGTCGCTGAGCTCGCCGTACCCGGCACCCGGCACGCTCGTGTCGACGGTCACGATCCGACGCCCGTCGACGACCGACTGCCCGGAGACCGGGACCGTCGGCGGCAGGTACTCCATCGTGTGCATCAGCGCCGTGCCGCCCTGGCCCAGGACGTGCCCGTTCGTCAGGACCTGACGGAAGCCCTCGCGCAGGTCGTGGTTGCCGGGAACCGCGACGAAGGCCGCTCCGTGCCGCTCCGCCCAGCCGCCGACGCGGTCCCGCACGGTCGCGTAGGACTCGGGGCTGCCGTCCTCGGAGACGTCGCCGGACACGACCACCAGCCCGATGCCGGGCACGCCGTCGACGTGGGCGAGCAGGCGTTCGAGCGCGGCCGTGGTGTCGACCGCGCCCTGGTGCAGGGCGCCGTCGCCGGTCAAGTGGGTGTCGGAGAGGTGGAGGATGCGGAGGGTCCCGGCTGCTGGCGGCTGCATGCGTCCACGGTAGCCACGGCCCCCGTCACTCCGGTGCTGCCGCCAGCTGGTCCTCGAGGTTGAAGACCTCGGGCAGCACCCGCGCGGTCTGGTCGGCGCGCCCGGTGGCCCCGGCGAAGAGGTCCTGCATGTGCGCCTCCCACGCCGTGGCCACCTCGGACGCCGCGAGTGCCGCATCGGCATCGGCCACCGAGTCGGTCTCGTAGTACCCGATGAGCAGCCCGTCGTCGTCGAGGAACAGCGAGTAGTTCCGCCGTCCCGCCGCCGCGATCGCCCGGAGCATCGCCGGCCACACGGCGGCGTGCCGCTCGCGGTAGGCGTCGAGCAGCTCGACCTGCACCTGCAGCCGGAAGCAGACGCGGGTCACCGTCCGGCCTGTTCGCGGCGACGCTGCTCGGCGTCGTGGACGGTGCGCTCGTCGGCGGTGCGGACCGTCCCGGTGACCGTCGTGACGGTGCCGTAGCGCTCGGCCTCGATCGCCTCGAGGGTCTTGCCCCGGGTGCGCGGTGCCCAGATCGTGCCGACCAGGAACGACAGCGCGAGGAGCCCGAGGATCAGGCCGCCGAGGGCCCGCAGCCCGATGTCCGACAGCAGCAGCGGGAACCAGATGCTCAGCAGTCCGACCATGACGCGGGCGGCCAGGAACAGCACGCCCTGGGCGCTGGCGCGGTACCGGGTGGCGAAGAGTTCGCTCGTCCACAGGCCGTAGAACGCCTGTGCGCCGATGCCCGACGAGACGCCCCACGCCACGGCGAAGAACAGCAGGGTGCCGAGGTTGGCGGGCGCGTAGATGAGGACTGCCCACGCGATGATCGCCAGCACGGCCCCGGCGGCGTAGAGCGCGCGGCGGCTGACCCGGTCGGCGTACCGCATGAAGCCGAAGTACGTCGCGGCCACGGTGCAGCCCCAGACCAGGATCTGCAACCCGTACTGCTCGGTGACGCTCGTGACCCCGGTCGCCGCGTACACCCGGGGCTGGAAGATGCCGGCCTGCCCGGCGACGGTGTTCCAGAGGGCGTAGACGCCGAACAGGAACAGCATCGCGGTCAGGTTCTTCCGGCGGCTGAACAGCTGCGTGATCCCGTGGAAGAAGTTCGCCGTGCCGGTGGCCGCGCGCTCGTCCTTCCAGATCGCCGACTCGGGCAGCCCGCGACGGAGCCACCACACGATCGCGGCGACGACGAACAGGTGGGCGAAGATGAGCCGGCTGCCGAGCAGGCCGAGCGGTGCCGCGGCGATCGCCAGGGCGAACCCGACCATCGGCCCGATCGACCACGCGAGCTGTGCCGTGCCGACGTGGGCCGCACGCTTGTCCGCGGGGGCCTGCTCGGCGATGTAGGTCCAGCTCGCCGGCACGCCCGCACCGACGGCGATGCCGGTCAGGATGAAGCCGACCAGGAGCATGCCGTAGCTGCCGGCGAACACCGCGAGCAGGATGCCGAGCATGTAGAGGAGCAGGTCGTACGTGTAGACGAACTTCCGGCCGTACCGGTCGCACAGCGGTCCGCCGACGATCGCGCCGACGGCGGCACCGAAGGCGTTCGCCGACAGGCTCGCGAGCAGGCCGACCTCGAGGTCGCCGATCCGGAACTCGGCCTGCCAGAGGCTCAGGCTCGTGGCGATCGCGATGATCGACCCCGACTCGATGTAGTTCGACATGGCCACCGAGACGGTGGCCTTCCAGCCCGTGGTGTTCCGGGCTCCGATGCGGACCGCCATTGGTCCTCCGTTCGCGTGTTCGTCGGTGAATCGTTTCAACGGGACGACGAGGACGATAGCGCTCCGGTGTGCGCGCTGGCAAGAGCGGGTTCGCCGGGCCGGTCCTCGCACCGTGCGGGGGCAGTCGACGCGACCACCCCACGGACGGGAGGCCCGGCACCGGCCCGCCCCGCGCCTCCCGTCCGCGTTTTCCACAGATCACGGCGCGGGCCGACCGCGCGGACCGCGCCGATGCCAGGATGGCCACATGGCGGTCAGTGTGCGAGAGGTGGCAGCGCTCGCGGGCGTGTCCCTCGGCACGGTGTCGAACGTGCTGAACCGCCCCGACAAGGTCGCTCCCGGCACGGTGGAACGCGTGCAGTCGGCGATCGCGACGCTCGGGTTCGTCCGCAACGACTCCGCACGGCAGCTCCGGGCCGGACGCAGCTCCACCGTCGGGCTCATCGTGCTCGACGGCGGCAACCCGTTCTTCACCGACGTCGCCCGGGGCGCCGAGGACGCCGCGATGGACAACGGCCTCGCGGTGCTGATCGGCAACTCCGACGAGTCGACCGACCGCGAACGCACCTACGTCGACCTGTTCGAGGAACGCCGTGTCGCCGGACTCCTGATCTCCCCCGCCGGTGACGACCTGTCCCGGCTCGCGCGGCTGCGCGACCAGGGCACCGCCGTGGTGCTGGTGGACCGTCGCGCCGACGACGAGCACTTCGCCTCGGTCTCGGTCGACGACATCGCCGGCGGCCGCATCGCGGTCGAGCACCTCGCAGCGATCGGCCGCACCCACATCGCCTTCGTCGGCGGGCCGTTCGGCATCCGCCAGGTCGCCGACCGGCACGCCGGGGCACTCGCCGCCGCACAGGCCGCGGGCATCCGGCTCGAAGCCCTGCCGACCACCTCGCTGTCCGTGCTCGAAGGGCGCCGCATCGGCGAAGCGATCCAGGCCCGCCCGGCCACCGAACGCCCGGACGCCGTCTTCGCCGCCAACGACCTGCTCGCCGTCGGGCTCGAACAGGCCTTCATCATGCGCGGCACCATCGCGGTGCCCGAGCAGATCGCCATCGTCGGCTACGACGACATCGCGTTCGCCGAGTCCGCCGTGGTCCCGCTGACGTCGGTGCGGCAACCCGCGCAGGACCTCGGTCGCCGCGCGATCGAACTCCTGACGAAGCAGGTCGAGCAGGGGCAGGACATCGACCTCGAGCACGTGGAGTTCACACCGGAGCTCGTGGTGCGGCAGTCCTCCGTCGCCGACGCCTAGGGCGAGGTCCGGACACGGCTCCCCCGCCGCCTACGATCGGAGCATGGTGCATGTCCCCCGGCGCGACGGTCCGCCGAGCGTGCACCACGTCGCAGCCCGGGCCGGGGTGTCGCTCGCCACGGTCTCGAACGTCCTGAACCACCCCGAGCGGGTCGCCGACGCGACCGCCGCACGCGTGCGGGACGCGATCGACGCGCTCGGGTACACACCGAACCGCAACGCCCGGGCGCTGGTGTCCGGCAGCACGCGCGCGATCGGCCTGGTGGTGATGTCGCTGCGGAACTCCCTGTTCAGCGACATGGTCAACGGCGCACAGCTGGCCGCGCGGGAACGCGGCTTCACCCTGCTGATCGCCAGCAGCGAGGACGACCTGCAGGCACAGGGCGAACACCTCGCCTACCTCGAGAGCGCCCGGGTGTCGGGGATCCTGCTCGCCTCGATGACGGAGTCCCGCGACCAGGTCGAGGTCGCGCGGCGCCACGGCCGACCCGTCGTGTACGTCAACCACGAGCCGACCGAACTCGACGCGTGCGCGGTGGTCGTGGACAACGAGCAGGCCGGGTTCCTGGCGACCGAGCACCTGATCGAGCGCGGCTGCCGACGCATCGGGTTCGTGAGCGCCCGTCCGGACCTGCAGCCCGTCGACCGGCGACGGGCCGGCGTGCTGCGGGCCGTCGCGGCACACCCGGGGGTCGAGCTCGTCGACGTCGACGCCGGGGACATCGACCCTCCGGGTGGCACCGACGCGGGGCTCCGCATCGCCCGGATGCCCGCGGACGAACGCCCCGACGGGGTGCTCGGAGTGACCGACCTGCTCGCGATGGCCGTCGTCTCCGAGCTCCGAGCCGCCGGGATCCGTGTCCCCGAGGACATCCCCGTGTCGGGCTGCGACCACAACTCCGTGGCGTGGGGCGGTGCGGTGCCGCTGACCTCGGTGACGATGCACGGCTCGAAGATGGGTGCGGCCGCGGTGGAGCTGCTGCTCGAGGAACTCACCGACCCGATGCACATGCACCGGACCGTCGTGCTCGGCAGCGAGCTGGTGCCGCGCGAGAGCACGCTCGGTCGCGAGGGCGCGGCCGCAGCAGCCGCCGCAGCCGTCGTCGCGGGCACGATCACGTCGAGCGACCCAAGGCGCACCGAGGCCTGACCACGTCAGCCGAGACTCGGCCAGGCGGACAGGACTCGCCCTCGCACGGCCGCATCGTGCCCGCGGAGCCGAGACTCGGCCTGCGGACCCGACCCGGCACCGGACGGGAGGCGCGGGGCGGCGCCGACACGGGCCTCCCGGCCGGCGGGCGGCGCGACCACCGCACGGTGCAGCGCCGCGCGTCGGCGGACGAATGGACAAGCGAGCGACCACCCCGTACACCGCACCGCACCCGCTCCGCGGGATCGCGTAACGAAATCGGCACAGTGATTGACACGCTTCAATCCGCGTGGTTCCATCCTGATTGAAACGTTCTAAAACGCAGTAACCGGACCCCGCGACGGCGCGGGATCCGGGTCCGTTTCACCCGGGGTACCCAGCCCCGGGCCTTACGAGGAGGTAAGGAATGTCAGTTCGTTCCATGACCAAGCGCGCGATCGCCATCGGCGGCGCGACGGTCCTGATCGGCGGGCTCGCAGCGTGCTCGTCCGGCGGCTCCGCCGACGAAGGCGGCGGCAAGGTCGAGATCACCTACCAGGCCGACAACGCGCCGGCCACCGCGGCCACCGCGAAGCCGCTCATCGAGGCCTTCGAGAAGGCCAACCCCGACATCACCGTCAAGTTCGACACCCGACCCCAGGGCACCGACGGCGACAACCTGATCAAGACCCGACTGTCGACCGGCGAGGCCGCCGACGTCTTCAACTACAACTCCGGCTCGCTCATGCAGGCCCTCAACCCGGACAACACCCTGGTGGACCTGTCCGACGAGAAGTGGGCGGGCGACGTCGACCCGCAGTTCACCAAGGTCGTCAGCACCGACAAGGGCATGTACGGCGCCCCGTTCGGCACGAGCTTCGGCGGTGCGGTGCTCTACAACACGAAGGTCTACGACGACCTCGGTCTCGAGGTCCCGACCACCTGGGACGAGTTCATCAGCAACAGCGAGGAGATCAAGGACGCCGGCGACGTCGCCCCGATCATCCAGACCTACGGCGACACCTGGACCAGCCAGCTGTTCGTCCTCGGCGACTTCGCGAACATCACCGCACAGGACGAGAAGTGGGCGGACGACTACACCGCCAACAAGGAGTCCTACGCCGACGAACCCGCACTCGCCGGGTTCGAGCACCTCGCCGAGGGCAAGGACAAGGACCTGTACAACGAGGACTACGCCTCGGCCACGCAGGCGAACGGCCTGAAGATGCTGGCCGACGGCACCGGCGCGCAGTACCCGATGCTCACGAACGCGATCTCGGCGATCCAGCAGGACTCCCCCGACGCGGTCGAGGACATCGGCGCGTTCGCCCTGCCCGCCGAGGACGCCGCGGACACGAACCTGACGATCTGGGAGCCGAACGGCCTGTACATCCCGAAGACCACCACGGGCGACAAGCTGGCGGCGGCGAAGAAGTTCATCGCCTTCGCGAACTCGTCCGAGGGCTGCCAGGTGCAGAACGACACCGGCACCCCCGGTGGCCCGTACGTCATCTCGACCTGCTCGCTGCCGGACGACGTACCCCCGATGATCGACGACCTGCAGAAGTACCTGGACGACGGCAAGGCGAGCCCGGCGCTCGAGTTCCTGTCCCCGATCAAGGGCCCGAACCTCGAGAAGATCTGCGTGCAGGTCGGCTCGGGCATCACCACCGCGGCCAAGGGTGCTGACCAGTACGACGACGACGTCGTGCAGCAGGCACAGCAGCTCGGCATCAAGGGCTGGTGACCGGCGTGACCGCGACCCTCACGACGGCGGTGGCCCCGCCGCAGACCCGCAAGGCCGGTCGGCCCGGACCAGCGCGCAAGCGGATGCGCTCGTTCTACCCCGCGTGGTTCTTCATCCCGGCGATCGCGCTGTACGTCGTGTTCTTCGCGGTCCCGACCTTCGCCGGGTTCTACTTCTCGCTCACCCGCTGGACGCTGTTCGACCAGACCTTCATCGGCTTCGACAACTTCGTCCGGTTCTTCCAGGACCCGCAGCTCGTCTCCGGGTTCGTGCACACCTTCCAGTACGGCTTCGTGACGAGCGCGGCGAAGGTGGTCCTCGGACTGGCCCTCGCCCTGCTCCTCACGTCGCCCGTGCTGGGGCGCGGCTACCTGCGGGCGGTCGTGTTCTTCCCGGTGCTCGTGTCGACCATCGGCATCGGCATCACGTTCAAGGCGCTGATGGACCCGTTCCACGGGATCATCAACGGTGTGCTGGGTTCGGTCGGCCTGCCCACCCCCGGGTGGCTGACCGACCCGGCGCTCGCGCTGTGGAGCGTCGCCGCGGTGGACGTCTGGAAGGGCGTCGGCATCGCGACGCTCATCTTCATCGCCGGCATCGTGGCGATCCCGCAGGAGTACTTCGAGGCGGCACGGGTCGACGGCGCGAGCGCGTGGTCGATCTTCCGGAACATCACGTTGCCGCTGTCCCGCCCCGCGATGGGCACCGTCATCATCCTGTCGCTCATCGGCGGCCTGCGGTCATTCGACCTGATCTGGGCGATGACCGGCGGCGGGCCGGGGTTCACGAGCGACGTGATCGCGAGCGTGATCTACAAGCAATACCAGGCCGGTTTCTACGGCCTGTCCACCGCCGGCAACGTGGTCTTGTTCGTCGTCGTTACGGCGATCATGGTGCCCGTCTCATGGCTCCTCAACCGCAAGGAGGCGGACCTGTGACCGCCGTCACCACCCCCGGAACCGGTCACGCGTCGGCGTCCGGCAGCCGCCGCCCCACACCGGCGAGCCGGAACCGCCACCCCGGGCGCGCCCGCAGGTGGATCATCGGCTCGATCGCCATCGTCGTCAGCTTCGTCGTGTTCCTGGTGCCGTTCGTCTTCGTCCTGCTCCAGGCGGCGAAGAACCCGGCCGAGGCGAACCAGCTCGGCTTCAGCCTGCCGACCGACTGGCAGCTGTGGCAGAACCTGCAGGCGGTGTTCCAGAGCGGCGACGGAGGCATCCTCCGCGCGTTCTGGAACAGTGCCCTGCTCACCGTCGGCAGCGTGACCGTGATGGTGGTGTTCTCCGCGATGGTCGGGTACGTCCTGCAGCGGCGACCGAGCCGGTGGAACGGCCTGATCAACTTCTTCGTGCTGGCGGGGCTCATCGTGCCGCCGGCGATCGTGCCGACCATCTGGGTGCTGCAGGGGCTCAACCTGTTCAAGACCATGGGCGGGATGATCCTGATCGAGGCGACGTTCGGCCTGTCCTTCTGCATCCTGCTGTTCCGGGCGTTCGTCGCGACGATCCCGAAGGAACTCGACGAGGCCGCCGTGCTCGACGGCGCCGGCCCGATCCGCCTGTTCTTCGGGGTGGTGCTGCCGCTGCTCAAGCCGGTGATCATCACGGTCGTGCTCGTGCAGTCGGTGACGGTGTTCAACGACTTCACCAACCCGCTGTACTTCCTGCCGGGGTCCGAGAACGCGACGGTGCAGCAGACGCTCTACGCGTTCCAGAGCCAGTCGGTCAGCCAGCTGAACCTGCTGTTCACCGACGTGCTGCTCATCACGATCCCGCCGCTGATCCTCTACGTCTTCTTCAACCGTCAGATCGTCGCCGGCATGACCAGCGGCGCCGTCAAGGGCTGACCGCCCACCCCGGTCTGGAGGCGCGACGCGCCTCCGCCACACCGCCCGCCCGGGCGCACGGCCGGGCCAACGACCCCGCACCGGTCGACGACGACCGGTCGCGTGAAAGGACCATCACATGACCACCTGGACCGCACCGTTCATCGCGGCCGACAGCGACCTCGGCAGCGCCCCGATCCTGCGTCGGGAGTTCACCCTCGACGACGGGCACGGCGCCGTCACAGCCGCCACGCTCGACGTCAGCGCACTCGGCGTCGTCGAGGCCTGGCTCGGCGGACAGCGCGTCTCCGACCACCTGCTCGAACCGGGGTGGACGAGCTACGAGTGGCGCATCCGCGTCGTGTCCCACGACGTCACGCCACACCTCGTCGACGCGGCACCGGGCGATCCCGCGGTGCTCGCGCTCATCGTCGGCAACGGTTGGGCCGCCGGACGCCTGGCCTGGGGCGGCGGTGGCGGCTGGTACACGGACGAGCGCGCCGGGTTCGCCGAACTCCGGATCACCTTCACCGACGGGCACGAGCAGCGCGTGACGACCGACACCGACTGGCAGGCCCTGTCGAGTGCGATCACCGCGGACCAGCTCTACGACGGGCAGGACATCGACGCCCGACTCCGCGACGGCTCGTTCCTGACGCCCGGCGAGGTCACCGTGCCCAGCGTCGACGGCCACCAGGGCCGCACGAGCACGGTGCACACGGTCGACATCGGCGAGCGCGAACTCGTCGCCGACACGGTGCCGCCGGTGCGTCCGCTCGCCGAGATCGCCCCGGTCGAGATCTGGACGAGCCCGTCGGGAGCGACCCTGGTCGACTTCGGCGTGAACCTGGTCGGCTGGGTCCGGGTCACCGCGACCGGCCCGGCCGGCACGGTGCTCACCCTGCAGCACGCCGAGGTGCTCGAGCACGACGAGCTCGGCACCCGCCCCTTGCGCACCGCGAAGGCGACGGACCACTTCACCCTGCGCGGTGACGACGAGCCCGAGACGTTCGAGCCCCGCTTCACGTTCCACGGGTTCCGCTACGCGCAGGTCGACGGGTTCCCGGGCACGCACGACGAGCTCCGCGCCGCGGTCACCGCCGTGCAGGTCGGCTCGGACCTCACCCGCACCGGCACCTTCGAATCGAGCCACGAACTGCTGAACACCTTCCACGACAACGTCGTCCGGGGCATGCAGGGCAACTTCCTGAGCGTGCCGACGGACTGCCCGCAGCGCGACGAGCGACTCGGCTGGACGGGCGACATCGCCGCGTTCGCGCCGACGGCCTCGTACCTGTTCGACACGCGGACCTTCCTGGCCGACTGGCTGCGCGACGTCTGGCTCGAGCAGCAGCACGCCGACGGGGTCATCCCGTTCGTGGTGCCGGACGTGCTGAAGTACTCCCCCGCCGAGGACTTCGGCAAGCCCGACGCGACCGCCGTCTGGTCGGACGCCGGCGTCTGGGTGCCGTGGACCCTGTACCAGGCGTACGGCGACACCGCGGTGCTCGAGGAGCAGTTCGACTCGATGGCCGCACACCTGCGCCGGGTCCGTGACCACCTGTCCCCGGAGGACCTGTGGGACACCGTGTTCCAGTTCGGCGACTGGCTCGACCCGGACGCCCCGCCCGAGGCCCCGGCCGACGCGAAGGCCGACAAGGGCGTCGTCGCGACGATCTGCGCCTACCGGTCCGCGACGATCGTGGCGGACGCGGCGGAGCTGTTGGGTGGTCACGAGGCGGAAGCGGCGGAGTTCCGGGAACTCGCCACGCGCCTCCAGGCCGGGTTCCGCACCCACTACCTGCAGGACGACGGGCGGATCCTGTCGGACGCGACCACGGTGTACACGCTGGCGATCGTGTTCGGGATCCTGTCCGAGCAGGAGCAGGCCGTGGCCGGCGAGCGTCTCGCCGAGCTGGTCGAGGCGTCCGGGTACCGGATCTCGACGGGCTTCGCGGGGACGCCCTTCATCACCGACGCGCTGACGCAGACGGGCCACCTGGAGGACGCCTACCGACTGCTGCTGCAGACCGAGTGCCCTTCGTGGCTGTACCCGGTGACGATGGGCGCGACGACGGTGTGGGAGCGCTGGGACTCGATGCTGCCGGACGGCACGATCAACCCGGGTGAGATGACCTCGTTCAACCACTACGCACTCGGTGCCGTGGCGGACTGGATGCACCGGGTGGTGGGTGGCCTGTCGCCGCTGTCACCGGGGTACTCGGCCGTCCTGATCGCGCCGCAGCCGGGCGGTGGACTGACGTGGGCGGAGACCTCGCTCGACACGGTGCACGGGCACGTCGCCGTGCGGTGGGAGCTCGTCGACGGGGAGTTGCGCGTCCGGGCGACCGTGCCCGAGGGCGTCTCGGCCCTGGTGCGCCTGCCGGGTGCCCCCGAGCAGCGCGTCGGCGCGGGCACGCACGACCTGCGCGCCCCCGCCGCGGTCCCCGCCGCGTAGGGGCCTGGCTCGCAAAACACCGGTGTTCGCGCGTCGAACCCCCGAACGCGCGTGTTCAACACGTGAACACCGGTGTTTTGCGGCACCACCCCACCCACCACGGTTGCGGCGGACCGCCGCGCGCCGTACTGTATGAAACGATTCAATCGCACACGAGGAAGTGACACGATGACATCGACCCCGAGCTTCGCCGGCATCGCCGACCAGCTGGCACGACAGCAGATCGAGCTGCCCAGCTGGGCCTTCGGCAACTCCGGCACCCGCTTCAAGGTGTTCAGCACGCCGGGCACTCCGCGCGACCCCTACGAGAAGATCGCCGACGCCGCCCAGGTGCAGAAGTACACCGGCCTGGCCCCCACCGTCGCGCTGCACATCCCGTGGGACCTGGTGGACGACTTCGCCGACCTCAAGCGCCACGCCGAGGAGCACGGGGTGTCGCTCGGCACCGTCAACTCGAACACGTTCCAGGACGACGACTACAAGTTCGGCGCCCTGACCCACGTCGACGAGACGATCCGGCAGAAGGCGATCGACCACCACCTGCGTTGCATCGACGTGATGGACGCCACCGGCAGCCGCGACCTGAAGATCTGGCTCGCCGAGGGCTCGAACTACCCCGGCCAGGAGGACATGCGCTCCCGCCAGGACCGCCTGCACGAGTCGCTCAGCACGATCTACGACCGCCTCGGCGCCGACCAGCGACTGGTGCTCGAGTACAAGTTCTTCGAGCCGTCGTTCTACCACACGGACGTTCCCGACTGGGGCACCAGCTACGTGCAGACGGCGGCACTCGGGCCGAAGGCGATGGTCTGCCTCGACACCGGGCACCACGCCCCCGGCACGAACATCGAGTTCATCGTGATGCAGCTCCTGCGTCTCGGCAAGCTCGGTTCCTTCGACTTCAACTCGCGCTTCTACGCCGACGACGACCTGATCGTGGGCGCCGCAGACCCGTTCCAGCTGTTCCGGATCCTGGTCGAGGTCATCCGCGGCGGCGGCTACGACAACCCCGACGTGGCGTTCATGCTCGACCAGTGCCACAACGTCGAGGACAAGATCCCCGGCCAGATCCGCTCGGTGCTCAACGTGCAGGAGATGACGGCTCGCGCGCTGCTCCTCGACCGCGTCGCACTGACCGCCGCGCAAGAGGCGCACGACGTCCTCGGCGCGAACGAGGTCTTCATGGACGCGTACCAGACCGACGTCCGGAAGGACCTGGCCGAGTGGCGCGAGTCCCGCGGACTGCCTGCGAACCCGATGCGCGCCTACCTGGAGTCCGGGTACCAGCAGTCGATCGCAGCGGACCGCGTCGGCGGCGTCCAGGCCGGCTGGGGCGCGTAGGAACATGACGAACACAGTGGAGGCACGGGTGGACCCCGCAATGCACGGCACCGACGCAGACACCACGATCCGGGCGCTGGTCGCGCGCTCGAACGCGCTCGGCTCGGATCCGCGGATCACGAACTACGCGGGCGGGAACACCTCCGCCAAGGGCACCGACACCGACCCGGTCACGGGCGAACCGGTCGAGCTGCTCTGGGTGAAGGGCTCCGGGGGCGACCTCGGCACCCTCACCCCGGCGGGCCTCGCGGTCCTGCGCGTCGACCGCGTCCGTGCCCTCCAGGACGTCTACCCCGGGGTGGAGCGCGAGGACGAGATGGTCGCCGCCTTCGACTACACGCTGCACGGCAAGGGCGGTGCCGCGCCGTCGATCGACACCGCGATGCACGCCCTCGTCGACGCCGCCCACGTCGACCACCTGCACCCCGACGCCGGCATCGCGATCGCCACGGCGGCGGACGGTCCGGCCCTGACCGAGCGGATCTTCGGTGACAGGGTCGTCTGGGTGCCGTGGCGCCGACCCGGGTTCCAGCTCGGGCTCGACATCGCCGCCGTGCAGCGCGACCACCCGGACGCCGTCGGCACGATCCTGGGCGGCCACGGCATCACGGCCTGGGGTGACACGAGCGACGAAGCCGAAGCGAACTCCCGCTGGATCATCGACACCGCCGAGCAGTACCTCGCGGCCAACGGCACCGCCGACCCGTTCGGCCCGGTCCGTCCCGGGTACGAGGCCCTGCCCACCGAGGAACGCCGTGCACGCGCCGCCACCCTCGCCCCGACGATCCGCGGCATCGCCGGACACGACAAGCCCGTCGTCGGTCGGTTCACCGACACCGACGTCGTGCTCGACTTCCTGGCGAGCGAGCAGGCACCGCGCCTCGCAGCGCTGGGCACGAGCTGCCCGGACCACTTCCTGCGCACCAAGGTCAAGCCGCTCGTCCTCGACCTGCCCGCAACGGCGAGCGTCGACGAGCAGACCGCCCGCCTGCACGAACTGCACGAGCAGTACCGCGCGGACTACCAGGCGTACTACGACCGGCACCGGGCGCCGGACTCCCCCGCGATCCGCGGCGCCGACCCGCTCATCGTGCTGGTCCCCGGCGTCGGGATGTTCTCGTACGGCAAGGACGCCCAGACCGCCCGCGTCGCCGGCGAGTTCTACGTCAACGCCATCAACGTGATGCGCGGTGCCGAGTCCGTCAGCACCTACGCCCCCATCGACGAGGCCGAGAAGTTCCGGATCGAGTACTGGGCACTCGAAGAGGCGAAGCTGCGGCGGATGCCCGCGCCCAGGAAGCTCGCGACGCGCATCGCCCTGGTCACCGGGGCAGCGTCCGGCATCGGCAAGGCGATCGCGAAGCGCCTGGCGGCCGAGGGTGCCGCCGTCGTCATCGCCGACCTCGACCTGGCGAAGGCGCAGGAGACCGCCGCCGAGATCGGCGACGGCGACCGCGCGATCGGCGTGGCCGCGAACGTGACGGACGCCGCCGCGATCGACCGGGCGATCCAGCAGACCCTGCTGCACTTCGGCGGCCTCGACCTCGTCGTCAACAACGCGGGGCTGTCGCTGTCCAAGAGCCTGCTCGAGACCACCGAGCAGGACTGGGACCTGCAGCACGACGTGATGGCGAAGGGTTCGTTCCTGGTGTCGAAGGCCGCCGCGAAGGTCCTCATCGAGCAGGGCCTGGGCGGCGACATCGTCTACATCTCGTCGAAGAACTCGGTGTTCGCCGGGCCGAACAACATCGCCTACTCCGCCACGAAGGCCGACCAGGCCCACCAGGTGCGGCTGCTCGCGGCCGAGCTCGGTGAGCACGGCGTCCGCGTCAACGGCATCAACCCCGACGGGGTCGTGCGCGGCTCCGGCATCTTCGCGAGCGGCTGGGGTGCCAACCGCGCCAAGACGTACGGCATCGAGGAGCAGGACCTCGGCAGGTTCTACGCGCAGCGCACGATCCTGAAGCGCGAGGTCGTGCCCGAGAACGTCGCGAACGCCGTCTACGCCATCTGCACCGACGACTTCTCGCACACCACCGGTCTGCACGTGCCCGTCGACGCGGGCGTCGCCGCGGCCTTCCTGCGGTAGCGACGAGCAGGAGCACGAGCATGCACACCAGCGGCAGCGTCGCCGCGGTCGACCTCGGGGCCACCAGCGGCCGGGTGATCGTCGGCCACGTCGACCGGGACGGGGTCCGGATGGACCACGTCGCACGGTTCCCGAACGGCCCCGTCACCCTGCACGAGGGCGACGCCGACACCGGCCGCGACACCCTGCACTGGGACGTCGTCGAGCTGTACCGGCAGGTGACCGAGGGGCTGCGGCGTGCCTTCGCCGAGCACCCCGCGCTCGCCAGCGTCGGCATCGACTCGTGGGCGGTCGACTACGGCCTGCTCCGCGACGGCCGACTGCTCGGGCTGCCGTCGCACTACCGCGACGACCGGCACCAGGGCGGTGTCGTCCCCGTGCACGACCGGATGCACGCCGCCGAGCTGTACGCCCGGAACGGCCTGCAGCACCTGCCGTTCAACACCCTGTTCCAGTGGGCTGCCGACCCGTCGCTGCAACTCGCACAGCGTGCGCTGCTCGTGCCCGACCTGCTCGGGTACTGGCTGACGGGGGTCGAGGCGGCCGAACGCACGAACGCCTCGACGACCGGGGCACTGAACGCGACCACCCGTGGGTGGGACCCGGCGGTGCGGGCTGCTGCGGGCCTCCCGGCCGGGCTGCTGCCCACGCTGCGCGACCCGGGCGACCGACTCGGCCCCCTGTTGCCGTCCGTCGCCGAGCTCGTCGGCGGCCAGGCCGACGTGACGCTGGTCGGCTCGCACGACACGGCGAGCGCCGTCGTCGCGGTCCCCGCGACGGAGCCGGACTTCGCCTACATCTCGTCGGGCACGTGGTCGCTCGTCGGCGTCGAGCTCGACGCGCCCGTCCTGTCGGACGCGGCGCGACGCGCGAACTGCACGAACGAGGGCGGTGTCGACGGCCGCGTCCGGTTCCTGAAGAACGTGTCCGGACTGTGGTTGCTGTCGGAGAGCGTCCGCACCTGGGAGCGCGGTGGCGACCACGTCGACCTGGAGGCCCTGCTCGCCTCCGCCGCGGCCGTCACCGCCCCGGTCCCCGTCTTCGACCCCGCGGACGAGTCGTTCACCGCACCCGGTGACATGCCGGCGCGGATCGCAGCGTGGTGCGCGGCGCACGGGCTGAGCGCCCCCGCCTCGCGCGCGGAGTTCGTCCGGAGCATCCTCGAGTCGCTCGCGACGGCGTACGCCGAGACCCTGCGCACCATCGCCGACGTGACCGGCAAGGCCATCCGGGTCGTGCACGTCGTGGGCGGCGGCTCGCAGAACCGGCTGCTCTGCCAGCTGACCGCGGACCGGACCGGCCTGCCGGTCGTGGCGGGGCCGGTCGAGGCCACCGCGCTCGGCAACGTGCTGGTGCAGGCGCGCGCCGTCGGACTCGCGGGCCTCGGAGGGGCTTCACTGGAGGCACTCCGCAGCATCGTCGCACGGAGCGTCGAGCCCGTGCGGTACACCCCCTCGGCGTCGTCGCGCGCCGATCCCGATCGATCCCCCGTCAGGAGCCACGCATGACCACGACCGACGACCAGCACCGGATCGACCCCGCAACAGGCGCACCGGCACCCGCGACCGGCGCCGCGTCCGCCGCCCGCACGCGGGTCAAGCGGCAGCTGCCGACGGTGCGGGACCTCGCGCCGCTCATGCAGTTCAAGAAGCCTTCGCTGCCGGGTCGGCGTCAGCGCCTCGAACAGGCCTTGACGATCTGGGACCTGCGGGACATCGCCGCCCGTCGCACCCCGAAGGCCGCGTTCGACTACACCGAGGGCGCGGCCGAGGCGGAGATCTCCCTCGCCCGTGCCCGGCAGGCGTTCGAGGACATCGAGTTCACCCCGGCGATCCTGCGGGACGTGTCGAGGGTGGACACCTCGCGTCAGGTGCTCGGGGCGCCGGTGTCCTACCCGTTCGGCATCGCGCCGACGGGCTTCACGCGGATGATGCAGACCGAGGGCGAGCGGGCCGGTGCCCGGGCCGCCGGACGTGCCGGCATCCCGTTCTCGCTCTCCACCATGGGCACCACCGCGATCGAGGACGTCCGCGACGCCAACCCGCACGGGCGCAACTGGTTCCAGCTGTACATGTGGAAGGACCGCGAGAAGTCGATGGCGCTGGTCTCCCGCGCCCAGCAGGCCGGCTTCGACACCCTGCTCGTCACCGTGGACGTCCCCGTCGCGGGTGCGCGGCTGCGGGACAAGCGGAACGGGTTCTCGATCCCGCCACAGCTGAGTGCCCGGACCGTGGTGAACGCGATCCCGCGGCCGTGGTGGTGGTTCGACTTCCTGACCACCGAGCCGCTGGCGTTCGCGTCGCTCGACCGCTGGTCCGGCACCGTCGGCGAGCTGCTCGACCACATGTTCGACCCGACCGTCACCTACGAGGACCTCGCCTGGATCCGTGACCAGTGGCAGGGCAAGGTCGTCGTGAAGGGCGTGCAGTCGCTGGCCGACGCCAAGCGCCTGGCGGACCTGGGGGTCGACGGCATCACGCTGTCGAACCACGGCGGCCGGCAGCTGGACCGCGCCCCGGTGCCCTTCCACCTGCTGCCCTCCGTCGTCAAGGAGGTCGGGAAGGACACCGAGGTGCACCTCGACACGGGCATCATGTCCGGCGCCGACATCGTGGCTGCCGTGGCCCTCGGCGCGAAGTTCACGATGGTCGGCCGTGCCTACCTGTACGGGCTGATGGCCGGCGGCGAGGCCGGGGTGGACCGGATGATCCAGATCCTGTCCGAGCAGATCGAGCGGACCATGCGGCTGCTCGGGGTGGCCTCGCTCGATGAGCTCGAGCCGGGGCACGTGACGCAGCTGCAGCGGTTGCAGCCGATCCCCCGGGTCTGACCCGTCGGCTCGCCGCGCGTTGCACCGTGCACGTTCGACGGTCGGACACCGGGCGTTCGTCGGTCGATTTCCGTGACGCCCCCCGAACGGGTCACAAATGATGCAAGATGTCCGTGGACGTGTCAACGAAACCCTCGGCATCCGGCCGGCTGATGCGTCCGTCCCTCCCCGCATCCTGCGCCCGAGCATCCACGAGGAGCCCGACATCTCGACCCGAAGCACGTGCACGCCCTCGCGCGGCACGACCCCACGGAACACGTCCACGCCCCTGACCACCCGAGGGGGCACCCGATGATCCGCCACCGCGCGATCCTCGCGATCGCGACCGCCGGCGCCCTGGTCCTCGGCGTCCCCACCGCCGCCTCCGCCCGCACCTGGTGGGGCTGGGACGGCGAACGCCGCTGGCACAACGCCCCGGTGAACCCCACCCCGACGCCGGCCCCGGACGAGACGGAGACCCCGGCCCCCACCGACGAGTGGACCCCGGATGCTGAGTCCGAGCAGGACTCGGCGCCGATCGAGGACTCCGCCCCCGTCGCCGAGCCCGCGCCCGAGGCCGCGCCGGAGGCGGCACCCGAAGCGGATGGATCCCCCGCGGACCTCTCCGCGATCGCACCGGACGCCTCGTTCGTCGAGGACTTCACCAAGAACGCGGTCACCGGCCTGGTCTCGTCGCTCTACCCGCAGTCGTGGCAGGCCTACCCCGACGGCACCTCGGGCATCTACGCGCCGAGCAAGACCGTGTCGGTGCACGACGGCGTGATGGACGTCGCCCTCGGCACCGGTGCCGGAGCGGCCGGCACCTTCGGCTCCTCCGACGGCGCCTGGGACCACGTCGGTGGCTCGTTCTCGGTCCGCGCGAAGGCGACCGGCGGCGACGGCAACGGCGCGGCCTTCATGCTGTGGCCGACGTCGAACGTGTGGGCCGACGGCGAGATCGACTTCCCCGAGGGCAACTTCGAGGACAGCCCCTCGGTGTTCCACCACTCGATGACCCCGGGCAAGGAAGCCGAGCGCGTCCAGCTCGGCACCGGCGTCTCGTGGCGCGACTGGCACACCTACAAGGTCGACTGGGTCCCCGGTGAGTCCGTCACGTACAGCGTCGACGGCAAGGTCCTGGGCACCGTCACCCACGACGTGCCGACGACCCCGCACCGCTTCATGTTCCAGGTCGGCAACTGGGGCGAGAAGGGCAACCTGCTCATCGACTGGGTCTCGACGACCGAGTAGCGTCCGCAGCTCCACCCGAGACGGACGGGAGGCCCGGTGCCGGCTGGCACCGGGCCTCCCGTCCGTCTGCGTGGTCGCGTCTGCTTGCCGCAGCGCGCCCTGCGGAGCCTGTGGGCTAGTGCTTCTCGTCGACGAGGGCGATGAAACGGCTGCCGATGCCCTCGACCTCACGCCGAGTCAGGCCGGCGGTGAGCTCGGGCGCCTGGTACGGGGCGTGGTAGTCGCACATCAGGTAGTCCCACTCGGGCCACCACTTCTTCGGACGCGCCTCTTCGTCGAAGCCGCAGACCACGCACTCCAGGCGCGTCCAGACCTTCTTGGTGCCGGTGCGGTTGGCGCGGGACTGCACGAGCCAGGCGGGCGGGTCCTGCTCGATCGCGTCGAGCTCCGCTTCGCTCAGGCGCGACGGGATGCCGTGGCGGGTCGCCATCTCGAGGGGGATGTCGAGCCGGACGGCGGCTTCGCGGCGGGAGAGCATCCGTCCAGGGTAGGTCCTGCCACTTCCCACCTCGAACTGTGATGTCGGGGAACCGCCGCCGACCGCTGCCACGGCTGGCGAGACTGGCTCGGAGCTCGCCAACGGCGAGGAGTGGTCCCGGTAGCGAGAGGGCCTCCGACCGCCGACTTCCTTCGCGCGAGCAGTCCGGGTATGGTCTCGATCACTGAGGTAAAAGGCGCCGCGATCTGCGACGCACCCGCACGCGGCATCGAACGAGTCGCCACTTCTTCCCTCGAAGGAGTGCGCCATCGTGTCCCCCAGTCCCGCTCTCACCACCGGGCACGTGCCTGCCGGTGACTCGTCTCCTCGTCTGCGCGACGCCTGGATCGCCCTCGCCGGGCTGTCCGCGGTGTTCCTGTTCGAGATGCTCGACAACTCCGTGCTCAACGTCGCCCTGCCGACGATCGGCCGCGACCTGGGCTCGTCGACGACGGGACTGCAGTGGGTCTCGGGTGCCTACTCGGTCGCCTTCGGAGGGCTGATGCTGCTCCTCGGCGCCGTCGCCGACCGCATCGGACGCCGTCGGGTCATGCTCGCCGGGCTCGTCCTGCTGGCCCTGGCCAGCCTCGCCACGGCGGTGGTCACGTCGACCGAGCAACTGATCGCCGTGCGGGGAACGATGGGCGTCGCCGCGGCGATGACGACGCCCGGGTCGATGGCGCTGGCGTTCCGCCTCTTCGACGACGAAGGTCTCCGGGTGCGGGCGCTCACCGTCATCTCGACGGCCGGGCTCGTGGGGCTGGCCATCGGTCCGACCGTCGGCGGGTTCGTGCTCGCCGTCGCCCCGTGGCAGGTGCTGCTGCTGGCCGACGTGCCGATCGCGGTCCTCGCGCTCGTCGGCATCCGGTTCGGTGTCACCCGCGACGAGGCGGCAGGGCTCCGTCGCGATCCGGTCGACGTGGTCGGAGCGCTGCTCGGCACCGTGACCACGGCTGGAGCGCTCGTGGCGCCGACGATCCTGGTCGAGTCCGGAGCCGCCGGCTGGTGGGGGTGGGGCGTCCTCGCGCTCGCCGTCGCCTGCGGAGTGGGGTTCGTCGCCCGCGAGCGGACCGCGCGGCACCCGCTGATCGACCTGCACCTGCTCGCCCGACCACTCGTCTCGAGCGGCCTCGCGTTCAAGGCCGCGTCGGGTTTGGCCGTCGCCGGACTGTCGTACCTCGTGACCCTGCAGCTGCAGTTCGCCTGGGGGTGGTCGCCGGCCCTGGCCGCGGTCGGGACGCTGCCGCAGGTGGTCGTGTTGCTCGTCGGTGGCCGCTTCGTCGGGCCGTTCGTGCAACGGGTCGGCCTGGGCCGCGCCGCCTGGATGAGCGCCGTCTCGGTCGTCTCCGGTCTCGCGGTCTTCGGCGCCCTGAGCCGGTACGGGTACCCGTGGGTGCTCGTCGCGCTCGTGCTCGTCGCCGCCGGCATGCGGGTCGTCGTCGGCGTCGCCGGCGCGTCGGTCCTCACGGGCCTGCCCGCGGACCGCACCTCCGTCGGAGCGGCGCTCGTCGACACCTCGAGCGAGCTCGCGGGCGGTGCCGCCGTTGCCGCGGCGGGGACCATCGTCGCCGCCTTCGTCGCCGGGAGCATCACCACGACCACCTGGACCGCCGCCCGGATCGAGGGCTTCCAGGACGCCCTCACCGTCGCCGGCCTCGGCCTCGCCGCGGTCGCAGCACTGCTCGGCGTGCTCGGCATGCTCGGAGCCCGGCCCACCGTCGAACCGGAAGACGGAGCCCCGGCCGAACCTGCCGACACCACCCCTGCACACACCGACCGGACCACCATCACCGAGGAGACCTCCCGTGCCTGACACCATCGCCCTTCCCCGCCCGCCGTTCGATCCCGAGTTCGTGCCCTTCCTCACCGCCATGGACGCGCGAGGCCGCTTCCACCTCACGACCCAGATGCTGCCGCAGATGCGACAGCTGGACATGACGGAGGCGCAGCTCGACGAAGGGCTGCATGCTCGCGGCCTGGAACGGAGCAGCATCACGATCCCGGGGCACCGCGGCGCCCCGATCGATCTCGCCGTGATCCAACGCACCGGCCGTACCGGTACAGCTGCCCTGGCCTACGCGATCCACGGCGGCGGCATGGTGTTCGGCCACCACCTCGGCAACCTCGACTCCTACGACGAGTGGCTGCTGGTGCACGACGTCGTCCTGGTCAGCCCCGGCTACCGTCTGGCGCCGGAGCACCCGGACCCGTACCCGGTCGAGGACTGCTACGCCGGTCTCGTCTGGGCAGCCGAGCACGCCGACGAACTCGGCATCGACCCGGAGCGCATCGTCCTCGTCGGGCAGAGCGCCGGGGCCGGTCTCGCCGCCGGCACGGCCCTCCTCGCCCGCGACCGACAGGGGCCCTCCGTCATCGGCCAGGTGCTCGTGAGTCCCATGCTCGACGACCGCGACGCGACCCTGTCGGCTCGGCAGTTCGACGGTGTCGGGGTCGCCGACCGGGAGATGACACGGTTCGGCTGGGACGCCTACCTCGGTGACCGGCGTGGTGGCGAGGACGTGTCGATCTACGCTGCACCCGGGCGCGCGACCGACCTCACCGGGCTCCCGCCCGCGTACATCGACTGCGGCAGCACCGAGGTGTTCCGCGACGAGACCGTCGCCTACGCCAGCTCGCTGTGGGCGGCAGGAGTCCAGGCGGAACTGCACGTGTGGCCGGGGGCGTTCCACGGGTCGACGAGCATGATGCCGGACGCGACGCTGTCGCAGCGGGCCGTGCAGGCCCTGCGCGAGTTCACCGGGCGCCTCCTCGGCCCGGCCGTTTGACAGCGGCCCCGGCACGAGCGGATCGTGGCGCTCATGCCGGGACCGGGACCGGGACCGGGTCGCAGCATCAGCTAGATCCGATCCAGGCACACCACCGCGACGACGACCGGCCACGCCTCATCATCGAGCTGCACGGACCGTAGCCCCCGCGGCAGAGCTCGTCCGTCATCGGACGCGACGACGACTCCCTGCAGCCCGATGAGGTGCCCCGAACCGCGGCTGTAGTGCACGCGATCGCCGACGACGGGCATGACGATGGTGTCCGCCGCCAGCTCCTCTGCAGCGAGTTCGATGACCGGAGGCCAGGACTCCGTGAGCACCTCGACGGCTTGCCACTCGGACCCGCCGCGCTCGTCGAGCTCTGCATCGCGCAACTCGAGATCCACGATCCTCGCGACCGGCAGGGATTGCGGGCTGATCGTGCGCGCGACTCCACATTCGATCGGGACGCTCCTGCTGGCGAGGAAGAGCCCCTCGCGCGCCGTACCGAGCTGCGACGGGACCGGCTCAGCGCCGACCTTGCGGAGTCCGCCGTTCGCTGTCGAGCCGCCTGCGGTGTGCGTTCGCGTAGCACTCGCCTTCGCCGCACCGAGGAGTCGTGGCGCGACCTGAGCTGCTCTCGTCCGCATCGGATCATCGCTGAACTGCGCGCCGAGATCCTTCTTGAACGCGAGGGCGCGAGGCCGTCGCTTGTCGCGCTTTTCCATCGGGTCGCCTTCGGCTCGGCTTCGCGCAGCCTCGAGTCAGGCTGTTCCCGGACCGTACTGCCGGACAACCGGCGCACGCGATGGTTCCTCAGCGACATTGCGGTAACCAGCAACACGATTCGGAGTTCGCGCCGGCGCTGCCCCCGTTCGCTCCGGCCTCGGCCTGCTCAGCGTGCGGGCGCCGCTTCGTCGCGGCGGGCTCTTCACCGCAGGGCCCGGCGGAACCCCGTGAGCACGGCGCCGCAGTCCGTGCACTCCTACTCGCTCCACCCAACCTGGCCGCAGGTGTCGTAGGCCGCTGTCGACGCCACCGTGGACCCTGCACCACCCGTCGGGACGAAGTACGGCAACGAGACGCCCTGCCGGGTCACGGTCCCGCAACATGCGAGCACTGGCGACCTGACGCCCGATGGTCCACCCGGTACGGACGGGAGGCCCGGTGCCAGCTGGCACCGGGCCTCCCGTCCGCCCTGTGGTCGCGTCGACGACGCGTCAGCCTTCCCAGGGCCAGTACGTCTGGCAGGTCTCGGGGCCGCCGTTCGTCGACGCGCAGACCTGGGTCGGCCCCCAGAGCGCGAAGGCGACGAACGCGACCTGCAGCACCAACAGGCTCAGGCCGACGATGAACAGGGCACGGACACGGCGACGGTCGTCACGGACGCCGGTCAGCAGCGAACCGAACGCGGCCAGCAGCCCGCCTGCCGGGACCACGAGTCCGAGGACGACGGTCACGGTCATCAGGAGCGCGAACTCGCCTCGGGTGGTGCCGAAGCGTCGCCCAGCGTGCAGTGCAGTCACGGTGGTGAGCGTATCGGTCCGCGGGGCACGCGGATGCGCCCATTTCGGGCGGCGGTTGTCGACCGCGGTTCAACCGCCGCTGCGCTCACGACGACGCACCCGCAGGGTGCCGATCCCCTGGACGATGCAGACGACGCCGCTCGCGACGACGATGACCCCGGTCACGATCCGGCCGATGGAGACCCCTCCGAACAGCAGCGGGGCGACCGCGACACCGATGAAGACTGCGCCCATCACGATGACGACGACCGGGTTCTGCGCGACGAAGAACCGGCGCCCACCGTTCGCTTCGGCGATCGCGCGGTCCCGAGCACGAGGGACGGCGTCGGGCGACCGACCCGCGCGGCGATCTGCACGCCGTCGCCGGCTGCGCAGGACCAACCACACCGCGGCGCCGATGACGACGGCAGCTCCGATGGCGATCCACTCGACGATGCGGAAGGACCCGAAGACGATCACCAGGACGAACCCGACCGCGATGCCCACGAACATGTCCGTGGTCATCCGGTCGGTCCGGCCGTCGCCACTCGTGACGTACCCGGGGCGGCGTTCGTACGGATCGTGCTCGTCCACGGCCGGTCCGTCGGCCCGTTCGGTTCCCATGCTCCGAACGTACCGACGGCGCGGCGGGCCCGTCCGGGTCAGCCCACTCGTTCCGCCGGCGGCTCGGCCCGGACTCCGTGTGCCGGACGCCGCTCCCGCACGATCGCCACCGCCTGGCGCAGCGACAGCCCCGGCAGGTAGGTGCGGACGATCGCGACGCCGATCGTGGGCAGCGCCACCGGGTCCGGGTACGCCATCACCAGGGGGTGCAGGTCGGGCCCGAACTTCGCCTTGAAGCGCAGCAGGGAGCGGAACCCGTAGACGGGCTCGAGCGCACCGCCGACAACGTCGAGGACCGATTCGACGCTGCTCCGGCCGGCGCCCTGTGGTTCCGCCGAGGACGCGAGCGGGGCAGCGGACAGGCTGAGCCGCTCGGCACCGTCGGTGCGCATCCGGTCGACCGCACTCGCGACCAGGAACTCCATCACACCGTTCGGGGCGTCGGGCGCGCGGCGCATCACGTCGAGCGTCCACCCGACCACCTGCCCGGCACGGTACGCGGGCAGCCAGCTGGTGACGGCGAGCACGGTGTCGTCCTCGCTCAGGGCCACGAGCGTGCGGACGGCGGGGTCGCGCATCTCGTCGATGCCGCCGAGGGTGAACCCCATCTCGGGCAGTTCGCGCTCGGCGACCCACTCCTCCGAGATCGCCTCGATCTGGCGGGTGACCGATCCGGGCAGCGAGGCCCAGTCCGACCAGAGCGCAGTGGTGCCGGACCGTGCGGCCTTGTTGACGGCCGTGCGGACGTCCTGCTTGCGCTTGCCGGTCGTGGTCCAGGTGCGCGGGTCGAGGTCGGCGTCCTCGGCCACGGGAAGCGTCGTCCATCCGAGTCGTGCGAGTGCAGCACCGAGGATGGCGTCGATGCCGTAGAAGACGGGCGTCCAGCCGTGGTCGTCCGCGGCCCGCGCGAAGCCCTCCAGCGCCGCAAGCCGTGCGTCCTCGTGCCCGAAGGGGCCGCCGGTTGTCACGGCGACGCTGCCGGTGCGGTGGTAGGCGACGCCGGCGCGACCGTCCTCGGTGAACCAGTACTCGTTGCCGGGCCAGGTCGTCATCCACCCGAAGGTGTCGCCGCCGCCGGCGACCAGGAGCGCCCGAGCGGCCACCCGCGCGGCGTCCTGCCCGTCGAGGTCGCTGTCCGAGGGCCCGGCCCCGGTCGGCCGGACCGCGGCGATCGCCACCGCGAGCCACAGGAGCGGGCCCGAGATGCCCACGACGAACCGCAGCGCCGGCTCGGCCTGCGCCAGGTGCGTGGGCAGGGTCACGGGTGCGATCGGACCGAGCACGGCGAGCGCCAGGTGGAGGGGCGCGCGCACGCTGTCGCCCGAAGCCACGGCGACGCCGACGACGACGACCGCGAGCACCACGGCCGATCCCGCGACCGTGACGGCGAACCCCAGCAGTCGTCGCCGGTCGGTCCGCACCGGGAAGTCCGCGCGGCGAAGGACGAGCACCACGGCGGTGGCGATCGGCACCAGCACCGACGCGACGAGCGAGAGCGAGACCGCGAGGTGGTCCGAGGCCAGACGCTGCACGACGGCGTGGTGCCGCTCGGGCAGCACCCCGTACGAGACCGCGGTCGCGACGCCTGTGATCAGGTCGACGGTCACGACGAGCCACAGCGCGAACCGGCTGCCGCGTCGGAGCCCCACCGCACCGACCGCCAGGACCACGAGCGGCATCACGGCCAGCAGCGACTGGAGCGGGCCGTGCGGGTGCACCGCGGCGAGCGCCCGGACGCAGCTGGCGGTCACCCCGGTCACCGAGCAGTGCGGCATCCGCCCGGTCGGCCCGGTGTCGAGCACCACGGCGAGCGGGGCGAGCAGCCCGAGCTGGGCACCGGTGACGAGCGCGAGGACGGGGCCGACGGCCGACACCGTCACCGCGGCCACCAGCAGCACGCGGGTCTCGCGTGAGGAACTCCGGGTCCAGCCGCTCCGCACCGGCGACCGCCGCAACACGCGGCCGAGCACCAGGCCGATGAGCAGGGCGAGCGCCGCGTGCAGGTCGGACGCGTGCCCGGAGTACAGCAGCAGCGCGGCGACGACGGCGATCGACACCACCCGGATCCGGCGTCGCCACAGCGCGCCGGCGAAGGCGCTCGCGGTCGCGATGGTCCCGACGATCCAGGTCCAGGGGCCGACGTGTCCCAGGTGCACGAGGAAGCCACGGGTCGCCGGGGCACCGTCGAACAGCTGCAGCACGGCAGCGAGGCCGGTCCCCACGACGGTCGTGACGACCATCGCGAGCAGGGTGCGCCGCCAGCCGAGCAACCGTTCGGACGCCCCGGTGCACACCACGACGGCGACGAAGGTGACGAGGAACCCGACGACGCTGCTCGTCACCGCGACCACGCCGAGCGGGCCCATCGTCCCGCCCAGGGTGTCGGGCGTCCGACCGCTGAGCGCGCCGATGCAGCGGAGCACCACGGCGGCGATGCCGGCGACGATCGTCAGGGCCGAGACGACACTCGTCAGTGGGTACCGACGAGCCACCGGGACGAGACGCTTCGGGGTCGCCCCCGCGAGGGCCGCGGTCACCGCGCTCACCGGAGGCCCAGGTGCGCGATGACGCCGGGCATCCCGACGCGCAGGGCGTAGCGGACGGTGTTCCAGTCGTGCGCGGAGCCCTCGGACACGAACAGTCGGGTCTGCATCCCCGCGGCGTCCGCAGCTGCGCGGAGCGCCGTGGTCGACGCGACGTAGGGTGCGTCCTCGCTCCCGTAGGCGAACACCGTCAGGCGCCCGGGGTAGGGACCGTGCGCCCGCATGATCGCCCGTGGTGCCGCTGCGGCGTACCGGCTGGCGGAGCCGCCGAACCCGACCTGGATGCTGTGCTGGACGGAGCCGTTCAGGGGTGCGAGTTCGCTCGAGATGGCGAAGGTCGTGCCGAACGCGCCGGGGTGCGCGGTGGAGAACTGCATGGCGCACGTCGCGCCCTGCGAGAACCCGACGATGCCCCAGGCCGAGGGCGCTGCCCCGACGCGCAGGTGCTGCCGGATCCAGTCCGTGGTGTCGGTCGTGATGTACGTCGCGGAGTGCCCGAGGGGCGAGTCGACGCACATCGGGTTCCGGTCCGGTGCCCCGAGTTGGTCGGGCGCGACGACGATCGGGGCGAGTCCGTGGTGGGCCTCGGCGAACGCGTCCATCACCGCGCCGAGCCGACCGGCCTGGAACATGTCGCTCGGCTGGCCGGGTTGTCCGGCCAGGCTGATCAGGACCGGCAGGGTCGGTGGTCGGTCGGTGAGGGCGGCCGGCGGCAGGTACACGTCCGCCGGCCGCGCGTGGAAGTGGGAGACCGTCGACGGGATGGCGACGGAGAGCACCTCCCCGCGTCGCGGCATGTCGGCGGGGGCTCGCCAGGTGGCCGGGTCGACCACCGGACTGGAGGCGCGCCCCACCCCCGTCTCGTGTGCCATCGGACCGGACGGGTACGGATCCGTCGCGACGGCCTGCTCGATCGTGCGGTACGCCCCGAAGTCGACGTTGACGCCGAGGACGGCGGCCAGGGCCACCGCCACCGCCACGAGCACGCCGAGCACGCGGCGGACCCAGCCGCCCTGGACGACCGTCACCACGAGCAGGCCGGCAGCGCCGAAGGCCAGGGCCACCCACATCCGGGTGATCGGGGTGAACGACACCCCGTACAGGTCCTGCACGTCCCCGAACCACCACACCGCGACCAGGCCGATCACGGCACCGACGGCCACGGCACCGAGCCGCCAGACCAGCCCCCGGACCGGGTGCCGGGAGCGACGACCGAACGCCGGCAGCAGCGCGGCGACGGCGAGGAGCCCGGCGGCGACGTCCACCGGGACGAGCACGGCCGGTGCGACGACGGCGACGTGGAACAGGGGTCGGAGCAGATCGTGGAACATGGGGCCTCCCGGCGGACGATGCAATCGTGGCGGCGGCCCGCTGCGAACGGGGCACCCAGGCGCTTCCGGTTCGCACAGTTCCCACCTGTGCAGCTCTCAGGCGGCACTCGAACGACCCCCAGCTCAGCGTCCGGTGCGACGGTGCCGCCAGACCTCTCGGTGGCGCACACCTAGGGTGAACGGGTGACGCACGACGGATCGGTACGGGCTGCACTCGCGGCGGTCGCAGCGGATGGCTGGGGTGACGGTGGGCCGCTCGTCGAACCCGGCAGCACGGCCTCGCCCCGACGGGCCGCGGTCCTGATGCTCTTCGGCGCGCTCGACCACGCGCCGAGCGACCGACCGGCAGCAGCACCCGGGGTCCCGCGCGACCTCGACGTCCTGCTCCTCGCCCGGGCCACGACCCTGCGCGCGCACGCCGGCGAGGTCGCGTTCCCCGGTGGACGCATCGACCCCGGTGACGCGGACGCCGTCGCCGCCGCACTCCGCGAGGCACAGGAGGAGACGGGACTCGACCCCGCCGGCGTCGAGGTGCTCGGCACACTGCCAGCCGTGCCCCTGGCGTTCTCGAACCACCTGGTCCGGCCCGTCATCGGCTGGTGGCGCGACCCCTCACCGATCCGCGTCGTCGACGAGCACGAGTCGGCGGCGGTGTTCCGGGTGCCGGTGGCCGACCTGCTCGACCCGGCGAACCGCGGCGTAACCGTGCTCCGCCGCAGTGGTCAGGAGTGGCGCGGACCGGCGTTCACAATCGAGGCCGACGGGGACGAGCACCTGGTGTGGGGCTTCACCGCGATGCTGCTGGATGCGCTGTTCGACCGACTCGGTTGGACGGAACCGTGGGACCGCCAACGGGAGATCCCACTGCCGGGCTGATGCGCCGGGTTCGCGTCAGAGCCCGTTCGCACGGCGACGGAGTTCCTCGCGCACGACCTCGGCCTTCGCGAGCGCGCGGGGCGTCGTGATCACCGAGAACAGCAAGAACCCGACGAAGAACGCCACCCCGAACCACCACCAGGGCGTCGAGGTCAGGGCGAGCCAGATGGCGAGGACGACCATCACCCCGAAGACGACCGGCCCGAACCACCGGCTCCGCCGCAACTGTCGGTGGTGCTCGTCGACCGTCGCGGACCACGTGGCGAGATCAGCGCCCTCGGGTACCTCGCCGCGCTTCAGACCGCGCTGCACGTCCGTCAACTCCGTCGCGCCGCCGGCTCGCCGACGAGCCTTGCTGATCCATACGCCGAAGAACGCCGTCATCGCACCGGCGTAGAAGACCGTGCCGATCGCCCGCCCGAGCAAGGAGATGTCTCGAGGGGAGACGAGCAGCCCGATCCCGAACCACATCCCGCCCGCGAACAGGAAGAGCACCGGCAACAACACGGGCATCGGGAGGGATCGGAGACGGTGCACCACGAGATCCTGTCAGATCTGCAAGAACCCGGTGCGCCGCGTGGTCATGATGCGAGCATGGGGCGGAGCGCGAACGCCAGCGGGTCGGCCCGCACCGCGTCGACCGCGTGGGCCACGGCCCCGATGACGACGACGTCGGCCCCGAGCGAGGACGCGACGAGTTCGGGCACCGGGTCGAAGTGCCCCTTCGCGAGCAGGTCACGCGCGCGGTCGATGACGGCGACCGCGGGCTGGGCGATCGCGCCGGCGACCACCACGCGGTCGATGTCGAGCAGGCTCGCGAGCAGGATGCAGACCCTGGCCAGGCGGTCCCCCAGGCGGTCGACGATGGTGCGCGCGACCGGATCACCGCTCCGTGCGGCCGCGAACACCAGGGCGGCGTCGGCGGCGAGCGCGGAGTCCGCGGGGATGTGCCCGGCGGCGACGGCGTCGGCCACGAAGGCGCGGGCGACGGCGCCGATGCCGTCGGACGAGCCGACACCCTCGACGAGTTCGAGCACCCGCATCTCGCCCGCACCGCCGTGGGCACCGCGCAGCAGGACCCCGTCGACGACGAGTCCCGCGCCGAAGCGTTCGCCGGACAGCAGCGCCGCGAACGAGGCGTCACCCGAGGACGGCCGCTCGGCGAGCGCGGCGAGGTTCGCGTCGTTCTCGACGAGCACCCGCCCGTCCGGCACGGCGTCGACGAACCCCGGGTTCATCCGGACCCAGAAGCCGCCGTCATCGGGCGAGGCACCGGCGGCGTCGACCGGTGCCGGGATGCCCACGACGGTGACCAGGACCCGGGCGCGGTCGACGTCGGCCGAGTCAAGTGCGGCGGCCACGGTGTCGGCGAGGACCCCGAGCCGCACGGGCACGTCGAGGCCCGATTCACCGAGCGCGCCCTCGGCACGACCCAGCACCGTGCCGCGCAGGTCGGCGACGAAGGCCGTGACCCGGTGCTGGCCGGCGTCCACACCGACGACGACCCCGGCGACCGTGTCGAGCTCGTAGCGGCGGGCGGGGCGTCCCATCCGGTACTCCCCCGCGGCGCGGGCGTCGTCGAGCTCGCGGAGCCAGCCGAGCCGCACGAGTTCCTCGGCCGCTCCCAGCACGGTCGACCGGGTCAGGCCGGTGGCGTCGATCGCCTCGGTCGCGGTGAACGCCGACGAGTCGAAGGCGTACGCGAGCAGCGTCTCTGCGCTCGTTCCACGGGGTGGCGGCATGTCGTGACCCTATCGCGCGACGAGTTCCTTGCGGAATTAGATTTTCTCGCTACATTTAGTTCCGCGGGTGGCATCGGAGCCACCCGCGGGACGGAACGGCAGGGACGCCGGGTCCGGACGGACGGAGACGACGTGCAAGCACACGCCACCGCCAGGAGCGCAGCATCGGTCAGCCGACGCGGGTTCCTGCTCGGAGCGGGCGGCATCGCAAGCGGGCTCGCGCTCGCCGGATGCGCCCCGATCGGGTCCTCCAGCGCCAAGCCGGAGACCATCACGTTCTACGTGTCGAAGCCCGAGGTCATCGGCTACTTCGACGACGTCATCGCGCAGTTCCACCAGACCCAGTCGAAGGTCCGGGTCGTGCGCGACTCGACCTCGAGCATGTCCGCGAACTTCGTGCGAAACCGGCCGCCGGACCTCGGCTGCTGGAACTACAACTTCTCGGTCGTGCCGTTCGTCGAGCACGGCGCGCTGACCGACCTGTCCGACCTGCCGCAGGCCGACACCATCAACCCCGACCTGTGGCCGCTCATGGAGCAGACCGCCGACTACCCCGGCCGGAAGAGCGCCCTGCCGTACTCGGTGACCGCGGCGTCGGTGATCTACAACAAGGCGCTCTTCGCGCAGCAGGGGCTCGAGGTCCCGACGACGTGGAGCGAGTTCGCCGACGTGTGCGAGCGCCTCACCAGGGCCGGGATCGCGCCGATCTACGGCACGTTCAAGGACAACTGGACGATCGCCCAGGGCATGTTCGACTACTCGATCGGCGGCATGATCGACACCCCGGCTACCTTCGAGGCACTCCGCCGCGAGGGCACGAACGTCGGCAAGGGATCCGCCGTCTCGTTCGAGCGCGACCTGCGGAAGCCGATGGAGCGCATGGTGCAGCTCCGCGCCTGGCACCAGGACGGCGCAGCGAGCCGCGGGTACGGCGACGGCAACCTCGCCTTCGCCCAGGGCAAGGCAGGCATGTACCTGCAGGGACCGTGGGCCCTCGGCGAGATCGCCAAGACCACGAAGGACATGGACCTCGGCACCTTCCCGTTGCCCGTCACCGACGACCCGGCCGACCGGAAGGTGCGCGTGAACGTCGACCTCGCGCTCTGGATCCCGGAGGCGTCGCGCAAGCAGGAGGCCGCCCGCGAGTTCCTGTCGTTCCTGATGTCCAAGCGGGTCAACGACGAGTACAACGCGGACAACAACGGCTTCGGAGTGCGCAAGGACGCTCCCCCGGCGTCGAACCCCGCCCTCCGTGGCATGCAGTCGTACTACGACGACGCAGCCTTCTACCTCGGCGCCTCGCAGCTCATCCCCGCCGAGATCCCGGTCGCGAACTACGCGCAGTCGATCGCCTTCGGCGGCGACCCGCAGCGTCAGCTCCGCACCCTCGACGCCGACTGGGCGCGTCTCGCGCTCCGCACGGCCGCGTAAGGAGACGTCCGAATGGCAACCACGACCACCGAATCCATCACGACGGCGGACCGCCGCCGCCGTGGCGGAGCCGCCACGGGCCTCCAGGCCGGAGGACGGAACGGACGACGCAAGCCCCGCGTCGACCCGCTCTTCCTGGCGTTCCTGCTGCCCACCCTGGTGCTCTTCACGCTCGCCATCACGCTGCCGGCTGTGATGGGCATCGTGCTGAGCTTCACGAACTCCGTCGGCTTCGGCGAGTTCCGCTTCACCGGGCTCACCAACTACGTCGCGGTGTTCTCCGACCCCGCGATCCTGCAGGCGTACCTGTTCACGCTCGGGTTCTCGCTCGTCACCGTGATCGTCGTGAACGCGATCGCGTTCCTGCTCGCCATCGCGCTGACGTCGAAGATCCGCGGCAAGATCGCGCTGCGTGCGGTGTTCGTGCTGCCGATGGTGATCTCGGGGATCGTCATCGCCTACGTGTTCTCGTTCCTGTTCGCGAACAGTCTGCCGGCCTTCGCCACCGCGATCGGCTTCGGGCCGCTCGAGCAGAGCATCCTGGCGAACCCCGACCTGGCCTGGCTGGCGATCGTGGTCGTCACGGCCTGGCAGGCGATCCCGTCGACGCTCCTCATCTACATCGCCGGTGTCCTCTCGATCCCCGGCGAGGTGTACGAGGCAGCCGCCCTCGACGGTGCCAGCGCCTGGCGGCAGCTCGTCTCGATCACCGCACCGCTGACGGCGGGCTACATCCTGATCAACCTGGTCATCGGGTTCAAGAACTTCCTGAACTCGTACGACATCATCGTCGGCCTGACCGACGGCGGCCCCGGCACCTCGACCACCAGTGTCGCGATGTCGATCTTCAAGGGCTTCAACGGCGGCGACTACGCCTACCAGATGGCGAACGCCACGATCTTCTTCGTCATCGCGGTCGTCATCGCCGTGATCCAGCTGCGGGCGACCCGCGGGAAGGCAGCGCTCTGATGTCCCTGCAAGCACCCCTGCGACCGGGGACCACCGCGACCGGCAGCATCCGTTCCGTCGACGCCGACCGGTCCTCCGGCTCGGGCAAGGCCGGCCGCGGTCGTTCGAACTGGCCCGTCACCGTCGTCCTCGTGCTGTGCGCGCTGTCGGTGCTCGTGCCGCTGTACGTCACCCTGACGATGGCGTTCAAGACGACCGGCCAGGCCGTCGACGGCAACGCGTTCTCGCTGCCGGCACCGTTCAGCGTCGACGGCTTCGTGCAGGCGTGGCAGCTGACGGACTTCCCGCGCGCCTTCGCGGTCTCGGTGTTCGTCGCCGCGATCACCGTCGTCGGCACGATCCTGCTCGCCTCGTTCACGGCCTACGCGATCGCCCGGAACTGGGACCGCCGGCTGTTCCGCTGGTCGTTCTTCTACCTGCTCGCGGCCATGTTCCTGCCGTTCCCGGTGCTCGCGCTGTCGCAGGTGAAGCTCACCGGGCTCGCGCACCTGGACAACCCGCTCGGCGTCGCGATCCTGCACGTCATGTTCCAGCTGTCCTTTAGCGTGCTGCTCTTCACGGCCTTCCTGCGGTCGATCCCGGCGGAGCTGGAGGAGAGTGCACGCATCGACGGTGCGAGCACGGGGCAGGTGTTCTGGCGACTCGTGTTCCCGCTGCTGGCACCGATGAGCGCCACCGTCGGCATCTTCGCGTTCCTCGCGTCCTGGAACGACTTCGTGATGCCGTCGCTGATCACCTCCGACCCGGCGCTGCAGACCCTGCCGGTGCTGCAGCAGATGTTCCAGACGCAGTTCAGCAACAACTACAACGTGTCGTTCGCCTCGTACCTGATGGCGATGGCCCCGGCGATCATCGTCTACCTCGTCACCCAGCGGTGGGTGATGGCCGGCGTGACCCAGGGCGCCATCAAGTGACCGACACCGCCGGTGCGGGCCCGACCGCGATCGCCGGCGCAGGCCCGACCGACACACACCCCTCGAACCCCTCGAACCACGAAAGGCCCGACGTGACCGACACCCTCGCCCAGCCCGCCGCCACCACGCACGACGAGACCTGGTGGCGCCAGGCCAGCGTCTACCAGATCTACCCCCGCTCGTTCGCCGACGCGAACGGCGACGGCATCGGCGACCTGCCCGGCATCACCGAGCGGGTGCCGTACCTGGCCTCGCTCGGCATCGAGGCCGTCTGGCTCAGCCCCTTCTACCCGTCCGCCCTGGCCGACGGCGGCTACGACGTCGACGACTACCGCGACGTCGACCCGCGCCTCGGCACACTCGACGACTTCGACCGGATGGTCGAGGCACTGCACGCCGCCGGCATCCGGGTGATCGTCGACGTCGTCCCGAACCACACGAGTGACCGGCACGAGTGGTTCCGCGAGGCCCTCGCGGCCCCCAAGGGCTCCCCCGCCCGCGACCGCTACGTGTTCCGCGACGGCAGCGGACCTTCCGGCGAGGACGCCCCCGCCGACTGGATCTCGATCTTCGGCGGCCCGGCCTGGACCGCCGTCGGCGACGGCCAGTGGTACCTGCACAGCTTCGCGAAGGAGCAGCCCGACCTGAACTGGGCGAACCGCGAGGTCCGCGACGACTTCCTGCACACCCTGCGCTTCTGGTCCGACCGCGGCGTCGACGGGTTCCGCATCGACGTGGCCCACGGCCTGGCGAAGGACCTGGGCGAGACCCTGCCCACCTGGGCCGAGCTCGCCGAGATGCCGAAGGACGGCACGCACCCGCTCTGGGACCGCGACGACGTGCACGAGATCTACGCCGAGTGGCGGACGGCCTTCAACGAGTACACGCCGGCCCGCACCGCGGTCGCCGAGGCCTGGGTCCCCGCCCACCGCCGTGCCCGCTACGCCAGCGCCGAGGGACTCGGTCAGGCGTTCAACTTCGACCTGCTCGAGGCCGACTTCGACGCCGGCCAGTTCCGCACGATCATCGAGTTCAACCTCGGCCTCGCCGAGCAGTCCGGCTCGTCGACCACGTGGGTGTTCTCGAACCACGACGTCGTCCGGCACGCCACCCGCTACGCCCTGCCGCCCCGCGCCGGTGGCACCGACAAGCAGGGCAGCGCCTGGCTGCTCGCCGGCGGCTCGCAGGACGCGCTCGACCGGTCGCTCGGCCTGCGCCGCGCACAGGCCGCCACGCTGCTCGAGCTCGCCCTGCCCGGCTCCGCCTACCTGTACCAGGGCGAGGAGCTCGGCCTGCACGAGGTCGGTGACATCCCGGACGCCGACCGCCAGGACCCGGCCTTCTTCCGCAACCCCGGCGTCGACGTCGGTCGTGACGGCTGCCGCGTGCCGATCCCGTGGACGCGCACCGGCTCGTCGTTCGGCTTCGGTCCGGACGGTTCGCACCTGCCGCAGCCGGCGTGGTTCGCGGACTCCAGCGTCGAGGCCGAGGACGCCGACCCCGACTCCACCCTGAACCTGTACCGGAAGGCGCTCGGCCTGCGTGGCCAGCTGCAGTCCGAGGAACAGCTCGAGTGGATCGAGACCGGCCGTGACGACGTGCTGGCGTTCCGTCGGCCGAACGGCTGGACCAGCGTGACGGTCTTCGGCGACGAGCCCTTCGCGTTACCGGCCGGCGAGCTGCTGCTCACCTCGGCCCCCGTGGTCGACGGCGCCCTGTCGGGCGTGGGGACGGCCTGGTTGCGTTCCTGACGCGACGCTCGCGCCCTGGGCGTGAGCGGACGACGGACGGGAGGCGCGATGCCGGCTGACACCGCGCCTCCCGTCCGCCGGAAACGGGCGTACCTGCCGGAAATGGGCGTACCTGCCGGAAACGGGCGTACTGGGTCGAAAGTTCCGACCAGGTACGCCCGTTCTCGCATCCCATCGCGGCCGTTCTGGGAAGAAAGTCCCGGTAGGGTCGCCGCATGAGCGGGGCGAGCATCAGCGTGCAGGACTTCGTGATGCGGTTCGGCGACCGCAACGTGGTCGACGGGCTGTCGTTCGACGTCGCCCCCGGTGAGACGTTCGGGCTGCTCGGCAGCAACGGCTCCGGCAAGACCACGACGATCCGGGCCCTGCTCGGCATCACCACCCCGACGGCGGGCACGCTGACGATCGACGGCCTCCCCTACCGGCCGGCCACCGGCGGCATCGGCTACCTGCCCGAAGAGCGCGGGCTGTACCGCAAGGAGTCCGTCATCGACGTGATGACCTACTTCGGGCGCCTGCGCGGGCTCCGCGGTGCCGAGGCGACCGCGTGGAGCATGGACTACCTGGCCCGGGTGGGGCTCGCCGACCGCGCGAAGCTGCGCGTCGACAAGCTGTCCGGCGGGCAGCAGCAGAAGGTGCAGCTCGGCATCACGATCATGGACCGGCCGCGGCTGCTCATCCTCGACGAGCCGACGAAGGGGCTCGACCCGGTGAACCGGCGACTCCTGCTCGACCTGGTCGACGAACGGAAGGCTGACGGCGCGACCGTGGTCCTCGTGACGCACCACATGGACGAGGTCGAGCGGCTCTGCGACCGCATCCTGCTCCTCAAGGACGGGCGGGCCGCCGCGTACGGATCCGTGCCCGACGTGCAGGACGCCTTCGGTGGCGCCGTCGCCCGCGTGGGGCTCGACGGCCCGGTGCCGAAGTCGCCGCTGTACCGACTCGCCCGCCACGAGGGGCACGTCGCCTACCTGGTCCCGACCCGGGCCGCCGCTCCGGACGGTGCGGACGTCCTGGCAGAACTGGTCGCGGCCGGGGTGCACGTCACCTCGTTCGAGATGCGCCGGATCCCGCTCGACGAGATCTTCGTGCAGGTCTACGGGCACGACGCCCTCGCCGCTGCGTCGTCGGACGGAGTCGCGGCATGAGCAACCTCGGCACGGTCGTCCGGTTCGAGTTCGTCCGCGCGGTCAAGAAGCCCGCGTTCTGGATCGGCACCCTCGCGCTGCCGGTCGTCATCGTGGTCGTCTCGCTGCTCGTCGGCATCGGGCAGGCCGCCGGCACGAACTCCGTGGTGTCCGGGTCGTCCGCCACGAAGACCCCGTTCCACTACGTCGACGAGTCCGGCCTGGTGTCCGAGTCCGTCGCTGCGAAGTGGGGCGGGACCCCGTCCACCGATGCCGCCGCCGACCGCGCCGCCGTGCGGTCCGGCGACCTCGACGCCTTCATCGTGTTCCCGTCGTCGCCGTCCACGACGGCCATCCGGGTCGACGCCGCCGACCGCGGGCTCTTCGCCAACGGGGTCTGGTCGTCGCTGGCGGAACGGGTGCTCGAGCAGAGCGTCGCCGCTTCGGTCGACGACCCCGAGACCGTGGAGCTGCTCCGCAGTCCACCCGCCACCGACGTCACCACCTACGCCGACGGCCGGGTCGCGCCGGGCTGGTTGTCGGTCGTGCCGCCGTTCCTGTTCGTCGCGGCGTTCTTCGGGCTCGTCATCCTGCTCGCCGCCCGGATGGTCACCGTCGTGGTCGAGGAGAAGGAGAACCGGATCTCCGAGATGATCCTGACGACGGTGACCGCGGGCGACCTGATCCGCGGCAAGGTCGTCGCCATGCTGCTCGTCGGCTTCGTGCAGGTCAGCGTGTTCGTCGTGCCCGGCCTGGTCGGGCTGCTCGTCGCCCTGCCGCTGGTGGCGTCGCAGCTCGGTGGGCTGACGGTCGACCCGTGGCGGATGGTGACCGGGGCGCTGCTGCTCGTCGGCGGGGTGCTGCTGGCGTCCGGGCTGTTCGTCGCCGTCGGGGCCGCCGTGCCGTCGATCAAGGACGCCTCGGCCCTGCAGTCGGCGGCGATCTTCGCGCTGATCATCCCCCTGTACGCGGCGTTCTTCGTGATGACGACGCCGACGTCGCCCGTCGCCCAGTTCTTCACGTACTTCCCGACCTTCACGCCGATCACCGCGATGGTGCGGAACGCCGTCGGGGCCCTGACCGTGACGGAGTCGGTGGTCTGCATCGTCGAGGTGTTCGTCGTCGCCGGGCTGCTGCTGTGGTTCGCGGAGTACCTGTTCCGGCACTCGGTCGCGCAGTACGGGTCGAAGGTGACGGTGCGGCAGGTGTTGTCGTGGCGGGGGCGGCGGGGCTGACCTCGTCGGTCGTCGCCGCGCGGCGTCAGACGCGGACGGGTGCCTCGTCGAGGTCCCACGACGGGACAGCGTGCCGCTTCCATCCCTGGCGCAGCGTGTTCGCCGCACGGTCGAACTCGACCAGGACGTCGATGTGCGGGCGGACGAGCATCTGGATCTGCAGCCCCTCGAAGACCGCGAGCAGCTGCGTCGCTGCCTGGTAGGCGGGGATGCCGGCCTCTTCCGCGCCCTTGTCGAAGTCACGCTGCAGCCCGACGGTCAGCTGCTCGGCGTACTCCTCGAACCGCTTGCGGAACAATTCGGCGAACCCGGACTCCGAGCTGGCCACGGTGATCAGCCCCGCGAGCACCCGGACGAGCCCGGGGTCCGCGACGTCCTCGGCGAGGGTCAGGCGGACGTGCTCGATCGTGCACGCCGGCGGGTTCTTCCGCCGGGTCCCCCGCAGCTGCGACCACCGGTCGTAGGTGACCAGGAGCAGGGCGTCCCAGGTCGGGAACAGCCGCTCGACGGTCTCGAGCGGGATGCCCGCGACGTCGGCGACGACTGCCGCGTCGACGTCGTCGAACGGGTGCAACCGGTAGGCGCGGATCGCCGCGCGCACCGTGCGTTCTGCGAGGGACTCGTCGTCCTCGACGCGTTCGCCGTGCAGGGGTTCCATCCGACCATCTCAGCGCATTCCGGGCCGTTTGTCTCGTCCCAGAGCGGGGGCCGTGCTCCCCGCCGCGTCAGCGCGCCGCCACCACGGCGGTCAGCCGACGGTCACGGGCGCCGCCGGCGGGCGGACCCGCTGGCGCATCCACACCCGGAACCGTACATTGACCGTATGAGTGATCGTGCAGCCCTCTACGTCCGGCAAAGCGTGGAAAACGCCGAGGGCATTGACCGTCAGCGTGAGCGTACGCGCAAGCTCGCAGAGGGCCGCGGTTGGACGGTCGCGGAGGTGTTCGAGGACAACGGGGCCTCAGCGTTCAAGAGCCGCGGGGCCTCAACGGGTTGGGGCCGGATGCTCGCAGCCGCGGGGCGGGGAGAATTCAGGTACGTGGTCGCCGTGGACCTGGACCGGCTGTTGCGGGGACAAGCCGACCTGCTGGCACTGATCGAGTCTGGCGCTCGCGTGGTGACGGTAGACGGGGAGATAGACCTGGCGACCGCTGACGGAGAGTTCAGGGCGACGATGACCGCAGCACTCGCCCGGTTCGAGGTTCGCCGCAAATCGGAGCGTCAAAAGCGCGCGAACCTGCACCGGGTGACACAAGGGAAGCCTGTCCCCGGCCGACGCCGGTACGGGTATGAAACGGACGGAATTACACCCCGGGAGGATGAGGCCGCGGTGGTCCGACGCATCTTCGCGCACGTGCTCGGAGGCGGGTCCCTCTACAGCCTTGCCGGTCAGCTGAACGCTGAGGGGGTCCCGACCGGAGGCCGCGCCTCGCAGTGGAACACCCGCAGACTCCGTGATCTATGCAAAGTCACGGCCTACGGCGGTCAGGTCGAACACCTTGGGACGGTCGCGGACTCGGAGCACATCACGCCGGTGGTCCCCCGCGCCGACGCCGTGGCCGTCCGTCAAATCCTGAACGCCCCATCCCGACGCACTACACCCGGCAATAAACCCGTCCACCTGCTGTCGAGCATCGCTACGTGCGGGGTGTGCGGCGCGACCCTCACAGCGCGCCTGAAGCGGTATGAGTGCAGGGCTTCGAACGGCGGGCACGTCAGCATCCGAGAGGACCGGTTAGACGGGTTCGTCATTGAGGCGGTCGGCTTCCAATGGCGCATCCAAGAGCCGTCTGACGCCGTCGTGAGCGCGGGACTAACTTCCCTGCTCACCGAGTCTGCGGAGCTGGCACAACGCCGCTCAGAGGCCACTGAGCTGATGTTCGAGCCGGGTATCGACCGCACCGTGGTCCGGAAGCGCCTCACTCAGATCGACTCGCGCTCCATCGAGGTTGAGGCTGCAATTGTCCGGGAACGCGGAGAGAGCGCCGCGAACGGGATCGCAGCGGAGGCCCGGGCCGCGTGGGTCGCAGCGGGAGCGGACAACTACTCGGAAGCCGGGTTCCCAGCGTTCTGGGAAACCCTCGAATTGGAGAAGCGCCGTGACATTATCCGGGGCATGTTCTCCGTGACCGTGACGCGCCCGGACGGGAAACGCGGAGAGATGGCCGATTTCGAACGTACTACTATCCTCCGCCTTTCGGACGGTAAAGCTGTATGATAGAAGTACCCATTTCAATCCCGATATGGGAAGCCCCGCGGAATCAGTCAACCGCGGGGCTTTCGCTTTGTCAGTAGTTGATACGAACGATGGCAGTCCACGGAATCAGCGTAGCTTTCTCTCCATGCCCATCAAGGTAAATTCCCCGGTCGTCACGATTGCCGAGAGTGCCTCCGACGAGTTCGCCATTCACAAGCCGTATCTCTACGTCAGTTCCCGTCGGAAGCTCTTTGTACTGATCAGGCATGATCAACTTTCTATTTAATGATTGAATATATATCGGTAGACGGGACTGTCCTCCTATATGGAAAGGATTGACAGATTCTTATGTGCACGGTTCTCAAAGGGCTATTTCCACTTCTGGACCGGGGTGGACCGGGGTACTTGGTTAAAGCTCTATACTCACTTGTATAGGCTCTTAAAAACAACCCCGGTCCACCCCGGTCCAAATTCATGAATTGAACCGAACGCCCTTCCAAACTCGCACCTTGCCCGTCAGGGTTGATGCCCCAAAAGCGTAGCGTCGAGAGAAGATTGTTGACGCGTTGACATTGATGCGGTCCTTTGTGACGTTGTTGCGGCTACACAAGTCATGCGTGCTGAAGCGGCTGGTGAAGGTCTGGTCATTCCAGACTGACCGGCCAGATTCCCTGAGCCAGTCCGTGAAGTCTTCGAACAGATCAGTGGTAGGCATCATAGCTGTCGGATCGAAACTCAGCCGATCTTGGGCATACGCGAGAATCAAGTCAGCTTCGGCGCGCCATGCCTGAGTATCACTCTGAATGGTCAGCGGCGTCGGTAGCTGCGCACGATCGTTGCCGTACCAGAGGCGCGCGCCCTCCACTACCCACGCCAGAACGGCTTCAAGCTGTGCGTCAGTGTTGTCACGGATGCGCTCACGTAGGCCGGGAACGCCATGACGCTCGTTAGGGGCCATGAGCGGTTCGGAGGGGTGCACGTACTTATATGGGAACAGGACCAGCTGAAGCCGTCTCCACGTGCCGTGGTCGGTCTCGGCAACCTGTAAGTCATAATTGGTGTCCACAAACAGCGTGTGTGTTGTGTTCCAACTCACGAAATCCTGACGCATGGCACGCGCCGTCATGACAGGCGTTCCAATCAGGTCTTTTAGGCGCTTAGTTGGGAGCCGGTGGCCGTCCGGTGTCTCTTCAATGAGCGCGTAACGAGCACCGCGAAGTGTCATCATTTCCGTGGGGTGTTCACCAGGGTTGGCAAGCAACACCTTGTCGGGAACCACGACACCGTAGCCGCCTACGGCCCTATGGATACCTTGCGTGATCGTTGACTTACCGTTCTGGCCTCCACCCTTCTGAATGATCAGTACATCATCGTCCACAGGGTGGCCCGTTATGGCCTGCCCGTATCGAACCTGCATGTACTCCCGCACATCATCGGGAAGGGCCTGTAGCGCCGTGTGCCAGTCCTTGTGCTCTGCACCTGGGTAGTAATCCACCGCAGTAATCTTCGTGAGCATCCACTTGGGGTGGTGATCGAAGATTGTGCCAGACGTCAGGTCAATGATGCCGTTCTGAGCGTTGAGGTAATCAGGGTACCTGTCGAATTCCGCCGCATCCGTAGTGAGCAGACCCTTCAGGAAATAGGAGACGTTGACAGCCTTGTTCTTAGCTAGGAGGATCTTGTACTGCGTGTTCGTGTGAGGGTCCGGGTGAGCGGATATGACCTTGACGAACATCTCCTTCAGAATGGCGCGAACCACGTCAATAGCAACGGGTTCGGGTACAGCTGACCACACCTGACCGTCCCATTGCATCCATCCCCAGTCCTTCACCCATCGCAACGAATGGCGAAGAGGGGCAATTGGGTTGATGCGACCGGTGCTATATGTCACTTTGCCCGTTGCAATGTACTCAGCAAGTAACGAGTCTTGAATAAGATTTTCGTCAATCATTGCCGCCCCCGGGGCCTCCGAGGGCTTGGGTAGTTCAGTCATAATTATCTTTCTTGAAATAAGAACCGCCCGGCTCAACCTCTATGAATCTCACAACATAGAGGGAGCCGGGCGGAAGAATTTGGTAAACAGCCGCGAGGGTGAGATTGTGGCTGTTCTACTATTGTACGGCTATTCGGAATGACCGAGAGAGGCTTTGACCAAACCTCTCACTTCATGTCCAATTGCGATCAGGCAGGCCTCAGCCGTGCGAGGCCAGAGCGTCGAGTCCTGGTCCTCATGCATATCGGTAAACCTTCTCCCATGTTATGAGGGCGTCCACGGGTCCAAGCAGGTACGCGTTGCCCTGCTCAAAGAGCCATCCACCTTGTACTGGCATATAGTCGGCCCACTTTGAGCCATCTCGGATAATGATTCGATTCTGGTGATCGAGCGTGATTGACATTTGTGCTCCGTTCGTTATTCCAATTGTCGGAGAGTCGCAGAGCAGCGATTTATCCTCAATCAGTTATAACGTCCGATTTGACGCGGTAATCAAAGGGTTGTCCACAGCAAAAAAGTGTTTGAAGCCTCAATCGCATCCGGAAATATAACTGATAATAGATATATGGACGTTGAAGAGCTTTGCCCCGGATGCGAGGTTAACCCTGCCCGGAATTCGGCGTCACGCCTTTGCGGGCCTTGCTATAAACGCGAATGGTACAAAAAGCACTATGTGCCGCACCCGAAAGCACCAGCCAGCGAAAGCACAAAGCCTATTTCGTACAACGGTGCGCATCTGAAACTCAAGCGCATTCGAGGACTCGCAAAAGCTCAGGTATGCGTGGATTGTGGAAAGCCCGCACTCGAATGGAGCTATAACGGCGATTCCGATTATGAGCAGGTTGCATCTGTGGAGATGACCACGGATGGCCACAAATACGAATCGATCATGAAATGGTCCCCATACATATGGGACTACAGCCCCCGGTGCCGCATGTGCCATCGAATCTATGACGGGAAGGCCCCCAATGACCAGCCGTAAGACACGCCTGGAAGCCCTCAGACGGGCTTTGAACAACATTCCGGATGACGGTATGACCGTCTTCGAATTGAAGGCTCTGAGCGCCATATGGCGCTTCACAGTGCGAGAGATTGAGAAGGAAGAGTCATGAGCGAGGAACTACGGGCACGCCTCCACCAGATCGTGGACGCAGCCTGTGACACGCACGGCCTCAGCGACCGCTACCGTGCGCAGGCCCACGCCGACATAGACGAGAAAGCACGGAGACAGGCAGAGAGCGATGAGCCAACACAGCAGTAAGGGCACTGAGTGGGAGGCATTGAAGCTCCGGGTATGGCAGAGGGATGACTACCGCTGTGTGTATTGCGGTGTCGATCTAGATGCAACTAACGGACCCAATGGTCGCACTGTAGATCACCTCCTAAGCAAAGCAAACGGAGGACTTGACACTATGGATAACTGTGTCAGTGCGTGTAGGTCCGACAACTCATCTAAGGGCGTCCGCGATCTAGTACGCCGCGCATGGGTCAACCCGAACTGGCTGACCAGAATTCCGGCCTGACCGGCGGGGGTCTTCTCTGACGGTCGGCCGTCGAGTCCCCGTCAAACTCAACTTTTTACTCGCAGAACCCAGAATGTTTCAACTATGACTGTCCGCAAGGCAACTCTCTCCGCCGCCACAGAGCGGTTCATTCGTGACGTTGAAACAGACCTTATTGACGCTGATCTTCCGGCAATTAGCCAGCTCCGCTTGCTCGCAGGGCAGATCGACACCGATCCATCCGTATCGAGTCTGCACGGACAATACGGCTTGACTTATAGGGACTTGGTGAAGCGTCTGGAGCTACGAAAGGCCCCTGCTACCACCGATCCGCTGGAAGCGTTGCTACAGACATGAGAATGACACCGGCGCTGTCCGGTGTCTTCCCGTCCGATATAGACCCGTACCTTCCAGCCCTCCGCTACGCGTGGATTCAAGCCACCGGACACGACTTCGACGCATGGCAAATAGACCTACTCCGCCGCGTCTTCGAGGTCTACCCGGACGGGCACCCGCTCGCCGGTGAACTGAGGTACCGCCAGGTCATCATTTCGATGGCGCGCCAGCAGGGAAAGACCGAGATTGCCGCTGCCATCGGTCTCTATGGCTTGCTGCGTGAGGGTGCAAGCGCGTATGTGGTCGGTATCGCCAGCAGCGCCGAGCAAGCGCGTTTGGTTTATGACCGAGCAGCGAATGTAGTGGCCTCCAACCCTGCCTTGAAGCGACGGTTTTCCAAGCTTACGGAGACCCGTGGACTCCGCACTATTGAGGGCGGCCGTTGGGAAGTGAAGGCCGCGAAGAGTGCCAGCCTTCAGGGCATCCCGACCTCAGTTGCGATCTGCGACGAGGTTCACCTTCTGAAGCCCGCGTTGTGGACGGACCTGCTGAACGGTCTCGGTGGACGCCGTAACGGGATTGTTGTTGGGATCACAACCGCCGGGGACGATTCCAGTGAGCTATTGAAGAGCCTCTACATCAATGCAGACAAGGCCATAGCCGGTGACCTGGACCGTTTCGGTGCGTTCATCTATGAGGCCTCAGCGGCCCGCATTCCGGACGATGACGCCGAGCTTGGGCGGCTGCTCATGGAGGCCGGTCCTGCCCTCGCAGAGGGGCACGCAGCGGGCAACCTCGCTGCCGTCATTGCGGACGTGCGGAGCATGCCTGCTGATGAGGCGATCCGGTACAGACTCAACCGATTCGTCTCCGGCTCATCCGGATTCATGGATTCCTCCCTTTGGGGGAAGGCCTCAACGGTCGAGCCGATGCCGACTGGCAAGGCCGTCATCGCAATTGACCGCACCACTGACTGGAGCAGTGCAACGGTCGCTGCCGCGTGGAAGGCCGAGGACGGCGCGGTATGGACCGAGTTGGTCGGCTCCACGCTCCGGCCGTCTCTGGATCAACTGGAGCGCATGGCCGTTGCCCTGTGGCAGACGGGGCGCGTGCAGACGTTCGTGCTGGACGCGTATGGCCTCAAGGAACTCGCCACCCGACTCCAGGACCGCGGATACCCCGTGCAGACACTTGGACAGGCTCAGCAGTACCAGGCACCGAGCACGCTCTACGCGCTCACCGCGCGCGGCAAGCTCCGTCATCCCGGGGACCCGCTGATGACCATGCAGCTCCCTCGCGCGGGAACGAAAGCCCAAGGGGAGGCCTACCGCATTGTGCGCGGCGCATCCGGCTCCGATATTGATGCAGTTATTGCAACAGTCGAAGCGGTCTACGTCGCCGAAACGCGTAAAGATATGGGGCTACAGATTAGCTAAACCCTCAAGTCACTATCCCGATTATCAATTACAATTGATATATCGAATACGACGGGATAGTAATGGGTGTTTGGAACGAACTCTGGAAGACGCGGGAAACGCGTTCTGACGTTCCGCCTGCCACCAACTCTGGTGACAACCGCCTTGCCCGCCGTGCGCCGTCACGCAGTGACGCTCCGCTCAGCGTAGAGCCGAACACAGCGCTAACGCTGTCCACCGTTTACGCCGCTGTAGGACTCATCGCGACCGGTGTGAAGCAGGCATCAATAGACGTGTACCGCAATAACGTTGCGGTCGCAGTCCCAGCGTGGGTCCGTCAGCCAAACGCCTCCCAGTCTCAGCGCGCCTTCAACGAGCTGACGGTTATCAGTCTTGCAACCCGCGGTAACGCCTACTGGAAAGTGGACCGCGACCAGGCGGGTCGGGTCCTCAACCTCTCGGTACTCGACCCACGGTCCGTGTCAATCCACACGGACCCAAAGACGGGCGCTGTCAGCGGGTACCTCGCAGGTACAGACATGCTCCGTCCCGACCAGGTGAAGCACCTCGCAGTCTTCCGCCGCCCGGGTGAGGCCTACGGTCTCGGACCGATTCAGGCAGGCGCACGAGACCTCCGCTCCGCTCTTGACACTCGCGATTTCGCCGGTGACGTATTCGGGCGCAGTGGAGTTCCAACCAAGGGGTACCTGAAGGCAGACCAGCAGCTATCACCCGAAAGCCGTTCGGAAGCCCGCAGTGCATGGACTGAAGCGGTATCAGACCCTGACGGAATCCCGGTCATGGGGCAGGGCATTGATTACAAGTCCGTAATGCTTTCTCCCAAAGAAGCGCAGTGGATTGAGTCTCAGCGATTCTCCACTACTCAGGTTGCACGCATTTTCCATATCCCCGCTTCCATGCTTCTCGCTGACGTTGAGGGCACAAGCCAGACCTATCAGAACATCTCCCAGGCGTGGGTTGAGTTTCAAAAGTTTGGAATGGCCCCGTACGTCCTCGAAATAGAAGACGCCCTGTCGAGCCTTCTGCCTGGTGTTGGTGTCGTCCGGTTCAATTTCGAAGCCCTTCTCCGCGCGGATACACAGACACGCTATGCCACCTACGCAATGGCGACATGGATGACCAAGAACGAAATCCGCGCCATCGAGGGCCTACCACCGGTTGATGGCGGGGACACGCTCTCCGCTCCGGTAGCTCAACCGCCGGCCCCTGCCGAGGACGGTGAGGCCGATGGCTGAAAACGTCTCAAATCAGATCGAGACCAGCCCTGATCTGACCATCGATCAGACCAACGCCCAAAAGGCGATTATCACCAGCCCGGAACCGGTCCTCCAGACCGCATCCGTCCCGTACCCACAGAACCCGACCGGCCCCGTCGAGGACCCGGAAGCCGAGGAACCTAATGAGTGAGATTCAAACCAGAGCCGTTGAGCTCCGCGCAGATACCGAGACAGGAATTGTCGAGGGCATCGCAGTGCCGTACGGCCAGCGCACCAGTATTGGTGGCGATTTCACTGAAATGGTTGAGCGCGGTGCTTTCGAAGGTTCCGAAGGCGTGAAGCTTTTCTGGTCCCACTCGGAGATTATCGGACGCGTCACAGACATTGAGGATCGCGAGGAAGGCCTTTATATCAAGGCGCGCATCTCCGACACGGCGCAAGGCCGTGACGTCCTCACCCTCCTACGTGACAACGCCGTAGACAAGTTTTCCATTGGATTCATTCCAGTGGAGTCCCGAACAGACGATGACGGCACGGTTGTTCGCACCCGTGCGGAGCTAAAGGAAGTCTCTGTCGTCCCGTTCCCAGCGTACGCGAACGCGAACGTTGCCCAGGTCCGCGAGGCCATAAACACTATTAAGGAAACTCCAATGGCAGATCAGCCAAACAACGCGGACCTCACTGAGGTACGCGAGTCAGTAGAGAACATCGAGCGCCGCCTCGACGTTCTCGCCTCCCGACCAGCCGAGCAGGTAGCGCCTGCCGTAGATACCCGCTCCGCTGGGGAAATCGTCAAGGCGATCGCATCCGGCGACCAGGACACCATTGACACGGTGAACCGCGCTTACACAGGCGCTCAGCTTTCGGACTCGGTTGTCCGTCCGCAGTTCATTGGTGACCTCACCCGCCTCGTTTACAACGCCTCCCCGCTGCGTGGAATCTTCTCGACCGGCACACTCCCTCCCGAGGGCATGAGACTCGAATACTCCAAGCTAAAGAGCAACAGCGTTCAGGTTGCAACTCAGGCCAATGAGGGCGACAACCTTGTATTCGGAAAGGTCGCATTCGACCAGGAATACGCCGACGTAAAGACTTTCGGTGGCTACACCGAGCTGTCACGTCAGGTCATCGAGCGCAGCTCTATCAACCACCTGAACCACACTCTCACTGCTCAGGCCAACTCCGCCGCCGCCTACTTGGACGCCAACTTCCGCGCCGAGTACACCGCAGAGGTTGCCGCACAGACCACAGCTGGCAACACCGTTGTTCTCGACGTGACCAGCACGGACTATACGAAGTGGCTTGACGGCATCATTGACGCCGCTGGTTTGTACCAGCAGAACGGTCGCACCCTCGACGCTCTCGTTGTGGACCGCGCCGGATTCAAGGCAGTATCTCACCTCGTTGGTGCAGACGGTCGCCCGCTCTTCTCCCTCAACGGTGGAGGCCAGGCCGTCAACACAATCGGAACGTTGAACCTCACGGGGATCACCGGCCAGATTGCAGGCGTTACCGTCGTGCTTGATCCACTCCTAACCGGGAACGTTGCATTCGTGAACGCTGCCGCACTCCGTGAGTACCGCAGCCCGCTCGTGCAGCTTCAGGACGACAACATCATCAACTTGACTCGCGACTTCTCCGTATACGGGTATGTCGCTGTTGCTCACGAAGAGCCAGGTTCGATCGTTCCTGTTAAGAAGACAGCATCTGCGTAATGGTTACCCTTGACGATTTCCGCGCCTACATCGGTGACGCCCGCGGCGACGATGCTCCACTAGAGCGTGCCCTTTCAACGGGCATTGCTCTAGTTGACCGCGCCATTTCCGGTGTCACCAATATCCCGGATGCCGTCACCGACCAGGCGTACCTGATTGCAGCATCCGAGATACACGCTCGGCAATCTGCCCCGCAGGGGGTCTCGCAATTCGCCTCACCGGATGGTGCACCCATCAGGCTCGCGAGAGACCCCCTGACCCCGGTGTACCCGATCATCGCGCCGTATGTCGGGTGGTTCGCATGAGCCTTGATCTTGCTGCCGAACGCGAATACATCGCAGACATTCTCGACGGATTGAATTTGGCCACAAGCTACACATTCATTCCGGCCCGGCTAACTGTCCCCGGATTCATCGTAGTTCCGGATGCGCCTTACCTCACAAGCGGGGGCACCTTCGGGACCGCCGTTCTCCACCTTCGCGTCACCTACGTTTCGTCTCCCGGCTCAAATGAACAAGAACAGGCCGACGTGGACAACGCAATCAGCCATGCAGCAAACGCCTTTCTAGCGGACGACGGGCGCATATCAATTGATGGCGCATCCAGTCCCTATGGAATCGCGACGGGCAGCGGCCAGACCTACCTTGCAGCTGACCTTCAAATCAGCTTCACAATCAATCTCTAAGGAAGACTAATAATGCCTACCGCAACATCGAAGCGTATGAGTGGAACGACCCTCAGCTTCCTCCTCGGCACGACCGAATATAAGGCCGACGCCACAAACGTCACTCTCACTTGGGATGACGCCGACTCCGGCACCGTCACTTTTGCCGATGCTGAGGCAGGCGGCAAATTCCAGGCAACCCTTTCGGGTACCGCTATCCAGAGCACCACGGCAACGTCTTTCTGGACGTACGCGTGGCTCAACGTTGGAACCACCGTCGCATTCAAGCTCGCCCCTAATGGCAACACCACAGCATCGGCGGACGCGCCTATCTTCTCCGGAAACGTGAAGATCGGCAAGCGACCTGACCTCGGTGGTGACGCACAGATCAGCGGAGATGACTGGACGTTCGATTTCGAGTGGACCGTCATTGGTGACGTTACGAGAGCCGTTTCGTAGTCATGCCTCAGGACGTCATTGAGTTCGGCAACGGTGATAGCCGTGTCCGAATCGAAGGTCTGAATAAGACCATCAGGGGTCTCCGCAAAGCCGGTGCTGATTCGCAGGACATGAAAGACCTCATGCACGCGATCGGAGAGGTTGTTGTGGGGGCGGCTCAGGGTGGCGTTCCCAAGGAGACAGGAAAGCTCAGCGACACCATTCGCGCGGGCCGCGGCGCTACAAAGGCCGTGGTTCGTGCGGGTGGCGCTCGCGCCCCCTATGCGGGCGTCCAGAATTACGGATGGCCTTCCCGAAACATTCGAGGGACCAACTATCTGACGGATGCTGCAAACCGCAACCAAAGCACCGCTGTGGACATGCTTCAGCAGGGCCTAGAAGAAATCGTCCGGCGTAATGACCTCGCCGGTTAACAACACGTAGAACGGAACACTACTCATGGCAAGTCTGGATGACTTCACTATCCGCGAACTCAACTTCATTGAAAACACTATCGGTGCTTCCATCGGCTCTGTCGCTGGCAGCGAGGACCGCCCGCAGGGCATGTTCCTTGCTGCAATGGCGACGGTCTACAAGAAGCGCGAAGACCCCAGCTTCACACTTGAAGATGCGTTGGACCTAAAGGTCTCTGAATTGAACGAATTGCTCCCGCAGTCTGAGGATGAAGACGCGGGGGAAGAACCCGGCGTGAAGGCCAGCTAAAGGATATGGCGACCTTTGTTGTCGCCCTTGGATTCACGCCAGAACAATATTACCGCCTGACGGTCGCAGAACGGAACGCGATCATCCACGAAACCAACAGGCGAAATAAACAGCGAAAGCACTAGACCGCCAGTGGGCGGGGGTTTGTTCCGTTACTCCGCCTACTGGTGTCATATTACCGGAGAAGCATCAAATGGCAGGATCGTCAATTGTCGTCTCGGTCCTTGCCGAAACGTCGAAGTTTAAAAGTGGAATGGACGGCGCAGCGGGGTCCGCTGACAAGTTTGGTGCGCGCTTCGGGAAGGTCGCCCTTGCTGGTGCCGCAGCTGTGGGGGCGATCACTGTCGGCGTCGGTGCCTTCATCAGGTCCTCAATTGACGCTGCGGCAGAGAGCGAGAAGGTCGCCGCCCAGACTGCCGCCGTTGTGAAGAGCACGGGCGGTGCTGCCGATAGAAGCGCAGACCAAATCGGTGACCTAGCTCTAAAGCTCTCCAACCTCACCGGAATTGACGATGAGGTTATCCAGAGCGCCGAGAATATGGTTGCGACGTTCACCAACATCAAAGGTAAGCAATTTGATGACGTGACCAAGAGCGCCCTTGATATGGCTACCGCTCTCGGTACCGATCCGGTCAAGGCCGCGCAGTCGCTTGCCAAAGCCGTCAATGACCCGGTTGCCGGTATGTCCAAGCTTACAAAGCAGGGCGTCACGTTCTCGGAGCAGCAGAAGGCTCAGATCAAGCAGTACGCCGAGATGGGTGAGACGGGCAAGGCCCAAGCCGTCATCCTTGCGGAGGTCAACAAGGAATTCGGCGGATCAGCCGAGGCCTTCGGTAACACCTTCGCCGGAATTAAGGAAAAGATCGCTAACGCCTTCGGCAACATGCAAGAGACTATCGGCGGAGCATTCCTACCGGTTCTCTCGCAGGTCGGCGGCGGTATTGCTGTCTTCCTCCAGAAGCTTGGCGAATCCGAGAAGTTTGTTGGAATCGTCCAAGGCATCGCGGATGCTATCTCGACCACGCTCTCCGGAGGCGGACCGCTCGGTGTAGCCATTGACTTCATTTCTGGTGCGTTCCAAACGTTTGGCCCGATTATCTCGCAGGCCTTCGGTCCGCTCTTGCCGGTCATTCAGCAGATTGGCGCAGCCTTCCTAACCATTGCTCCGAGCGTTTCCCCGTTCGGGATCGTGCTTCAGTCCCTGGTACCGGTCCTGCCACAGCTCGTGTCCCTGATCGGTCAGCTTGCCGGTACCGCGCTCACAACGCTCAGCACGGTTATGACTGCCCTTGCACCGGTCCTCACCACGGTCGCGAACATCCTCATTCAACTTCTGTCTCAGGTGTTCGTCGCGCTCATGCCGATTGCGGTGCAGCTCGTGACGGTGCTCAGCTCTGCCCTTTCAGCCATCGCACCGGTCTTCGCTCAGCTCATCGCAGCAATCGCGCCGCTCATTTCGCAGATTGCTGGTCTACTCATCCCGATCATCAGCGCATTGCTGCCCGTTGTGACCACGGTTTTCAAGGCGATCGTGCCAATCATCTCCGCTGCAATGAAGATCGTGCAGGGAATTATTCAGGTCGTGACAGGCATCATCACCGGAAACTGGAAGCAAGTGTGGTCCGGAATCCAGAACATCGTTTCTGGTGTCTGGGGCGTCATCAAGGGCGTCATCGTTGGCGCGATCAGCATTGTCAAGTCGGTCATTACGGCGGGCCTCAACCTAGTTCGCGGAATTTTCTCCAGCGTCTGGGGCGCAATCTCCGGCGTTGTCACTGGAGCGGTCAACGGCATCGTCGGGCAGGCCCGCCAGCTCGCATCCGGCATCGGAGACGGCGTTGCTAAGGCCGTCAACTTTGTGACCGGCCTCCAGGACAAGATCACGTCCGCCCTCGGTGCTGCCGGTCAGTGGCTTGTGGACGCTGGTGGGCGCGTGATCGATGGATTCGTCCGCGGTATCACCAACGGCATGGGTGCCATTGCCTCCATCGCATCGAGCATCGGCAACAAGCTGATGAGTTCCGTTAAGGGCATCCTCGGTATTCACTCTCCCTCCCGCGAAATGGCCAAGCTTGGAAAGTTCTCGATTCAGGGATTCGCTAACGGCCTCTCAAAGCTGAAGCCGGTCGAGCGAGCAATGACCGCGCTCGGGAAGACAGTGCTGTCCGGCACTCCGGAACTAGCCTCCGCTGACGGTCTCGCAGGATACGCGGGCGGTCGTCAGGTCGTCATCAACACTTATCACGTCAACGCTCAGATGCTAGAGCCAACCCCTGAGGCAGGCCGCGTCATCCACAAGAGCCTTGACGACTTCAACCGAAGAAACGGGGTCCGCTCATGATTGAACGCCCAGTCACAAACTTCCTGACCTTCCAGGTCTGGGATCAGCTCACCGGCAATTGGCGCAACCTTGCTCCGTTCGCCACGAAGGTTGATATCACCCGCGGCGGTTCACAGAACGGCGCATCTACCGCTATGGAAGTCGGCAGCCTAACGGCAACGCTTTACGGTGCGCTGGACCTTGCGAACGAGACTGCGTTGAAGCCGAACAGCCCAATCCGTGTTGTTCGCAAGGCGCAGTCAAGCAAGGTTCTGTGGAACCTTCTGGGTACTTCCGTGGGAACTACAGCTATCGCAGCGCCGCAGTATATTGACCTCCATCAAGGTCTCAGTGCGTCCTCCGCTGGTGTCAAGGTCTGGTGGGAAAACCTCGGTGCGGGCGCTGACATTGGCGTGCAGGAAGGTGCTCCATTCGCACGCACGGAGCCGTACCAGACCACAACCAACGTGCGCCCGGATGCGTTTATCCCGGGCGAAACGTACACCGTCACAGCCACAGCGGCGGACGTAGCGTCGGAAAGCGTATGGAGTGTTCCGACCGCTTTGGTGGTCTACACGGGCACCGGTTGGGACACAAGAACAATCGCACTCGGTGCGCCACGTCCAGTGTCGGCTACGCAGACCGCATACCCGCCCGTCACGTTCACCGTGCCCGCCGATCAGCCCTGGCGCGTCGGTGTCCGCGCCCTTCAGTATGCGAACGCCTACGGACAGCCAGCGGGCACTAAGGCGCAATCCATGCTTTTCACAAAGTGGAACGTCAGCACCGTATCCGCGGAAAAGCCGGAGTTTACCGGCACGATCAATGATCTATCCCAGACCGTCGATTACGACAAGGCTGCCGGAACTAAGAACATCTATACCACCATCAGCGCGACAGACGCGGTGCAGAGTCTTGCGAACACGGACCGCAACGGCGTCGTGTCCCGCTCGGGTGCAGGTTTCCAAGACTTCGCCGGTCGGATTGACCAGCTTGCTTCCAGTGCTTTGGTTCCGATCAACTACGCCCCGAACATGGACACTACCGTCTACACCTGGCCCGGCGCGTCCGATCAGTCTTGGACGGGTTATTCATCAACTGGGGTTGTTGCATCACGAACGTTCGTTGCTGGCCCCGGGGTTAAGTATCGCTGGACCACCACAAACGCGAGCGTCGGGACATTTCCGACCACCGTTGCACGTCTCTTCACAGACCTCAACCTGAACGCCACTTATACCGTGACCATGAACGTAACTCTAGAAGAGGCCGCAAACGTCACGCTGGGGATGTTCCAACTTCGCTACGCCGAGGGAGCGAACTACCAGTACTCAGAACCGGTGTCCGTGAGCCAGGTTGGGGAGAGCATGGTGCTGTCCCTGACTTTCAAGGTGAACAGTTCTAAGAGTGTTATTCAGTTCCAGCAGGTCGCAGGCGCTAATACCACCTACGCAGCAGGCGGCGGCACATTGGCGCTGACCATGCGCGGAATGCAGGTAACCCGCATCTCGGACCCCAAGGGCTACCAGCTCTCGGATATCGCTTTGCAGTCGAACCTCGCAAACCATCTCGACGTGGCCTGTAACACGGTCGGTGCGCGCTGGTGGGTCAACAAAAACGGTGAGGTTATCGTCAGTCGTCAGTTCTTGAACAGCGGTTCACACCTGAGCGTAGGAGATACCGCGACTTCCGATATCTCCTACACGGACGTATTCCTAGGTTTCGACACTAAAAATGTAGTTAACACGCTTGCCGTCAACAATCACGGGCGTGACGTGGCCACCGGCAATACGGCCGACGTGTCTAGCACCATCACGGCGGATTCATCAATCCGCAGGTGGGGCGCGCACGCATCGTCGGTGGACATGTCCATGTACTCGGAGGGCGCGTACGGGTCTAACCTCAGCCGTCGTGCCCAAGACCTCATGAGTTCCTTGTCCCGCCCGAAATACGTGGTCAGCCGTTTCACGATCAATGTGCAATCACGTCCTGACGTTCTCGAATGGCTTGAGCTACGTGCGCCAATTCGAGTTCGGTACGGCGGCATCGATCAGACCTGCCGCATCCTGTCGCTCACGCACTCGATTGACCCCAACCGTTGGGAAATCACTGTCGAGGTCAACGAAATCGTTTCTGGGGCCACCTTCTCGGACTTCACCCGGAAGTACCCGGTCCTCAGCTTCAACCAATTCAACACGCAGCACGCGGGCCAGAAGTTCCGCGACTTTAACGCTAACCCGCTCGCTTAGGAAAGAATATGACTAGCTACACTTCCCCTGACGGTATCCCGCTACCAGACGGCACAGATGACATAACCCCGCTTGACGAATGGCTGGAAGATCAGGCCATCGCAACGCAGGCCGCTCTATTGCGCCCGGGCGCTGTTGCAAGCTCCGCAGCGCGTGACGCCGCTATCCCTGCCCCGATGCCCGGTCAGCGGGTGTGGCGCACTGACCTGTCCCGCGAAGAGATGTACCTGACAGCCGCGTCCGGCGCAGTCGCGTCGGGGTGGTATCCGACCGCGGGAATCATCCCGGCTGCCACTCTCTTTCGTGGCGCGTCTTACAGCTACACCACGGGTGCGGGTTGGGGTGTGCCATGGGACTCCGTGAAGAGCAACGTGGGCAACTGCCTAACCCCGAACGTCGCGAACACAGCACACACCATGAACCAGGCGGGCCGCTACCGCGTCACGATCCAAGCCCTCCAAGGCGGTACCGCGACCTACTACAACATCCGCCTGTTGCTTAACGGCACCGCCTACGCGACCGGTCCAAGCACCGGTACCGGCGCTACCAGTTCTGTGGCGCTGACAGTGGACGTGGTGGTCACAGCTGGGACAACGCTGTCGGTGCTCTTCCACTCGGGTGTCAACGTCACGAACGTTCCCGCGGTGAATGACGGCGGGCAGGCCACGTTCATGAACGTGCAGTATCTAGGACCGGCGTAATCAGCTATCGTCAGTCTCGGTCCCATGACCATGCCCCGGGTGCCATCAACGGTTGAATCAGCCCGGGGCATTCTCATGCTTCCGGGGTGTCGGGGGCCGGTCGTACCTTTGCCCCATGTTCGAGACACAGTGCAAGAGTTGCGACCTCACCGTCACGCCCGTTTCCAATCCGGATCACGGTAAGCGCTTGGCAGCGCCAAAGATGATCGGCACATGCGCCAACGGCCACCGACACGGGTACAGCCCCGACCAGTCAGACCCGCCCCGGCTGACGCAAGGCTGGTGACACGAGCGACGCCCCCGACCGTCAGGCCGGGGGCGTCGTCGTTCAGTCCGGCCTGCTACCAGAGCAGTCCGATCCGATCCGCCCACTCGAACGCTTCGTACATGAGCGCTCCGAGCTTGGTAGAGGCGATGAGCGTCATGAGCATGTTGCTCAGGACTCCCGTGACACTCCGGACGGTAAACGCCGCGTGAGTGACATTTGTCGTCTGAGTGGTACCGTAGTGCCACGGACTCGTACGCGGGTTCCGAGGGGTTGCAGGCATAGCTGTGCTCCGATCCGCCAGGGCGACGGCCCAACTTTCCACGGCTTGACCGCCGACCTGGCTACTGTGCAGCGCCCCGGCCCGAGTGGTCGGGGCTGCTTGCGTTACAGAGCCTACCGCGCGGCCCCCACAGTTCGGGGGCCTCTGTGGAGAAAGAGTTACATCCATGTAGTTCTCCACACCCTGTGGACAACCGACCGACACGCCCGGACCCCCGATTTTCCGCGGATCCATGGGGGGTCACTAACACTTGTCCACACCCTGTGAGTCTGTTCTCCCCACAGTGTGGATATCACCGCTTGGGCGTGTCGCGGCACACCGCTCTGACCAGGGCTTTGTGTGTTTGTGTGCTAGATGGCAGTTCGCGGTGTGGTATCAACACCGCACGTTGCCTACGCGCCGACCGTCTCAACGTGCGGGATTCGTACACGCCTTTGACGGTTCCACACGAAGAACCCGGTCAGGGTGAAGACGCCGTAGAAGACGTACATCAGCCCGGAGGCGTAGTACCCAGCGGAGAACAGCAGCGGCACGCCGACCAGGTCGACCGCCACCCAGATGAGCCAGAACTCGACCCACCCCTTCGCCATGCCGTAGGTGGCGAGCAGCGAGCCGACGAAGATCCACGCGTCGCTCCACACCGGCTCGTACGACCCGAGCGCCCGGAACACGGGGGTCAGCAGGGCGGTGCCGCCGATCATCCCGACGACGAGCAGCAGACGGGTCCGCCAGGAGGCCCAGCGCGGGTCGATCACGGTCGTCGCGTCCTCGGGGCGGTGCGTCCACCGGTACCAGCCGTAGATGCTCACGATGATGAACATGACCTGGCGGCCGGCCTGCCCGAGCAGGTTGACGGGGTTCGGGGTGTCGAAGAGCGCCCCCATGAAGACGGTGAAGAGCAGGGCGTTGCCGACCAGCCCGACGGGCCAGGCCCAGACCTTCCGACGCATGCCGCCCAACGCGCTGAGCAGCCCGAAGACGTTGCCGATCACCTCGCGCCAGAGCACCGTCTGGTCACCGATGACGATCTGCGCGTCGAACAACCAGCGCACGATGTCCATGGGCCCTCCTCGTTTCCGGACGGTGCAACGACGCCGTGCCTACCGGCATTCCTTCTGTGATCGCTCTGCGCACGCAAAGCGCACGCTCAGAATATCGGGGTACAAAACGTGTCCTCCTTGTCGGGGACCAAAATGACCCCCGTTCTGGGTTCACGTGAACGATCGTTCTCACTTGTCCGCACTTTGGGGGACAGGTAACGTCGACACCAGAGCGAGTCCAGCCCGCCCGAGCAGCAGCACATGCGCTCCGGGGCCCGGCGACCGCTCTCGGCACCGGTCAGCCGCGACCCCCTCCAACCACTGGGTCGATGACAACCTCCCCACCGGACACGACGCCCGAATGTCCCCGGTGGGCTTCAGCGTGCCCCGAGCACGCAGGAACGGATCCTCCCCATGCACAAGATCGTCACCGGTGCCATCGCCGGCGCAGCAGGCGTCGCACTCCTCCTCGGCGGTGCGGGCACGTTCGCCCTCTGGAACGCCAGCGCCTCGAGCGCCGCGTCCGCCGTGAGCGCCGGCACCCTGACGCTGAGCGCCAACAACGACGGCGCCTGGACGGACATCACGAACGGTCGTTCCACCGCGATCGACCCGACGAAGGCCCTGATGGTCCCGGGCAACACGTTCCAGTTCACGCAGACGCTGAACATCGGCGCGACCGGACAGGACCTCAAGGCGAACCTGACCTACGCCAACCAGAGCATCACCGGTGACGCCGCGCTGCTCGCCGCCACGACGAAGACGCTGGCCGTCACCTCGACGAGCGCCTCGGTGGTGCAGTCCTCGTCGAACGCGAACACCTTCGTGGTCTCGCCGTCCTCGTCCACGTCGACCGTCAAGGTCGTCTTCACGGTGACGCTCCCCGCGTCGGCGACCACCGGTCAGGGCGGCTCGATCAACCTCAGCGCGCTGGCCTTCACGCTCACCCAGACCGCGATCGGTTCCTGATCCACCGATCGCACCCCACCGACCACGACGACCAGGAGCAGGCACATGACCGCCACACCGCGGACGACGGGACGCCACCGCGCAGCCCGACGGCACCGCTGGGTCTGGCCGGTCGCGCTCGCCCTGGTCGTCGCGGTCGGAACAGCGCTCCTCGGCACCGGCGGCACGTACGCGCTCTGGAACGGGACCGCCAGCACGGCGGCCACCACGGTGCGCTCCGCCACGGCGACCGTCAGCGTCAGCAGCACCACGGCGATGAACACCGCGGTCCTCGGGCCGGGCACGAGCACCACCGGCACCTTCACGGTGCGGAACACCGGGTCGGTCCCCCTGTCGGTGCGCGTCACGACGACGGCCTCGAAGTCGTCCGTCGCGGCGGCGACCGGTGAACTGACGCTCCACCTCGCGATGGTGTCGTCGGCCGCGAAGTGCGCACCAGGACTCACCGGCACGAGCGGTCGGCTGGCCACCTTCGACACCGGCACCGGGTCCCTCACCCTGCCGGCCGGGGTCAGCGGGATCGCGTGCCTCGAGATGGGCCTCGACGCCGACGCCCCGCAGACCGTCGCCGGTGCCACCACCGACTTCACCCTCACCGTCACCGGAACGCAGGTCTCCGCATGAACCGCCGCCTCCGACTCCTCGTCACCGTGCTGCTCACCGCCGTGTTCGTCGGTGGCACCTCGAGCGCCGCGTGGGCACTGTGGAGCGCGTCGGGCACCACCGCGGCGAGCACCACCGTCGGCACGGTCACGGCGTCGATCAGCGGCACGAGCGCCCTCACCACGGCGTTCTCGTCGAGCGTCACCTCGACGACGAAGCCGATCACCCTGACCGACTCGGGCACCCTCGCCGGCACCGCCACCACCACGGTCTCCGTCGTGTCCGGCAGCTCGACCGCACTCGCCAAGGCCGTCACCGTCGTCGCCTGGCCGGTCGCCTCGACCGCGGGCTGCACCACGAGCACGGCCGTGGGCTCCGGGTCCGTCACCGGCACCTGGGCGTCGCTGCCGAGCATGAGCGCGAAGCTCGCCGCCGGTGCCTCCGCCGTCTGGTGCACGCGCAGTACCCTGCAGTCGTCGGCCCCGGCTGCCTCGACCGCCAAGGTGAACGTCAACCTCACCGTCACGAGCGGCACCTGGACCTCGGGCGTCGTGGCGGGCGGCTTCACCCTGACCACCCCGGCTGCGGTCGTCGACACGACCCCCGCGCTGGTCTGCACCGACCACGGCGGTTGGTACGTCGAGATCCGGTGGGACGCCGCGAACCGCCCGATGGACACCTGGTACGGGGCCTTCGTCGGCTCGACCCCGGTCGGACAGAAGGCACAGGACTACTCCGCGTTCATCACCATCGCACCGACGGACGTCCCCGCGAGCGCCGGCACCTCCGGCACGTTGACCGTCACCGTCAAGGTGCTCGACAGCGCCGGCAACCCCACGAGCACCGTCGCGGGCACCGGCAAGGTCACGCTCTTCACGCAGGACAACGGGGCGGCGATCCGATGCGGCGCATGAGCACCCCCACCCCCCGCACCGGCTGGCGCGCCGTCGTCCACGCCGTCGTGCTCGGCCTCAGCACCGGGCTCCTGCTGCTCGTCGCTGCCCTGGCGGTCGTGCTGATCGTCGTGCCGAAGGCCACGGGCTCGATGCCGCTCACCGTCCTGACGCAGTCGATGGAGCCGACCCTGCCCCCGGGGACCCTGCTCGTGGTCCGTCCGACCCCGATCGACGACATCCGGGTCGGCGACGTCGTCACCTACCAGATCGTGTCCGGCCAGCCCGCGGTCGTCAGCCACCGCGTGGTCTCGGTGTCGTCGTCGTCGGACGGCGAGCGGACTCTCGTGCTCAAGGGCGACAACAACGCCGAGGCCGACCCGGCACCGGTCACCGCCGTGCAGGTCCGTGGCGTGGTCTGGTACTCCGTGCCGGAGATCGGCATCGTCAACCAGATCGTCAACGGGTCGCGGAGCTGGCTCGTCCCCGCGGTCGCCGGCGTGCTCCTGACCTACGGGGCGGTCATGATGACCGCGGGCTTCGTGAGCGCCGCACGCCGTCGCCGCGACGGCACCAACCGCGCCGACACCCGCCGCGTCGGCACCAGCCACGGACGACGCAGCGCAGCGCACCACGTCGAACGGACCACCACCGAGACGACGACCACCACCCGGTCTAGGCTCGGTGGACGTGACGGACGGAGTGCAGCGGGCGCGGGAGCTCCTCGACGCAGCGGCCCGACGGCTCCGCGCCGCGGACGTCCCGGACGAAGCACTCGGCGAGTACGTGCAGCCGAAGGCCGTCCTCGGGATCCGTCGTGACCCGACGATGCGGCCCCTCGGTCGGGTGTGGCGGGTCGGGGCACTCCTGATCGGGTCGTCCCCCGAGACCGCCGGCCGCGTCTGGGCCACCGGGTCGATCACCCGCGTCACCGAACCCGGTCGGTCGCAGTACCAGTCGGTCTCGGCCGAGGTCCGTCGCGCCTACCGAGCCGCCGCCGCGAAGGGGCACTTCAGCGCCGGTGACACGGTGAACCACGGCGCCGCCCCGATCCCCGTCGACGACTCCCTGCTCGACGCCGAGGGCGTGCTCGTCGTCATCGACGACGTGCCGTCGGTCCGGTGGTCCCCGACGGCCGGCGCCGCCGTCCCCCTCGCCGACTACCTGGACGACCGCGTCGGGCTGCTCGTCGATCCCCCGCGGGGCGCGACCGACTGACGCGGCACCGGGCACGGGCCCTGAGCCGGCCGACCCCACACGGCACACGGTCCACCGGACGCGATCCGGGCCTCCAGGCCGACCGGACCGACCACGCGCCTGTCGCGACGTCACCCGGTCCCGATAGTGTCGGGACGTGAGCAACGAGGCATTCGACGACCGCTACGAGCTGCGCGAGTTCGCGCCCGGGACGGACGACAAGGGGGCACCGAACGCCGAGACGGCAGCGTGGATGCAGGCCGTCGGGATGGGCTTCCACGAAGCCGACCCCGACCCCGAGGGCGCGGCCCGCATGGCGTCGTACTTCATCGCCGACGAAGAGACGTTCCTCGGGGTCTACGTACGCGAGCCGTTCCCGGGGTCCGTCGACGAGACGTGGCCGGCCGGCACCTTCACGTGGTTCCGCAAGGCGCTGAGCTGGGGCGACGGCTCCTCCGTCGACACCCAGGCGATCTCCGCGGTCACCGTCCGCCCGACCGAGCGTCGCCGCGGCATCCTGCGCCGGATGATGACGCACGCGCTCGAGCGCGGGGTCGCCGAGGGCTACGCCGTCGCGTCGCTGACCGCGTCCGAGGGCACCATCTACCGCCGCTTCGGCTTCGGCTGCGCCATCCGCGAGCGTGCCGTGCACGTGCGCCGCGAGCGTGCGCTCCCCCTGCTCGCCCCGACGTCCGGCACGGTGTCGGTCGTCACGCCGCAGTGGCTGGCCGACGGCCCGGGCAAGGCGGTCTTCGACCGGTTCCACGCCCGCACCCCCGGCTCGATGGTCCGCAACACCGGCACCTGGCCGGTCGCGTTCGGCCTGCTCGGCCACGACGGGCAGAAGGCGAAGGACGTCCGTGCGGCGGTGCACCGTCCCGACGGCTCCGACGAGATCGACGGCTACGTCACCTGGCGCGTCAAGGAGGACCGCGGTTCCGACACCGCGGTCGAGATCGTCGACCTGGTGTACGCGGACGACCAGGCCTACACCGCTCTGTGGGAGTTCCTGCTCTCGGTCGACCTCAACGACGTCGTGAAGTACAACCGCTCCCGCCTCGACGACCCGATCGTCGCCGCGCTCGGCGACAACCGTGCGTACGACGTCGACCACGAAGAGGACCACGTCTGGCTGCGTGTGCTCGACGTACCGGCGGTGCTGGCCTCGCGGCCGTTCGCCGTCGACGGGTCCCTGACACTCGGGGTCACCGACGCGCTCGGCTTCACCACCGGCACGTACCGCCTCGACGTCCAGGAGGCCCGTGGCACCGTCACGCGCGTCGCCGACGACGTCGACGTGGCCGGGTCCGACGTCCAGCTCGACGTCGCGGAGCTCGGTGCGCTGCTGATCGGCTCGGTCTCCCCCGTCACGTTGGCCGCCGCGGGGCTCGTCCGCGCTGCGGACCAGGCGTCGGTGGAGCTGCTCCGCGCGATGCTGCTGCCGCCGCGGACGCCGCACGGCATCACGTACTTCTGACGGACGTCGCCCGCGTGGTGGGGCGCGAGCGGAGGCGGCTCTACGCCCGGCGTCGCACCCGCGGGTCGACGAACGCGTAGACCACGTCGACGATGACGTTCGCCGTGACGATCAGCAGCGCCGAGAACACCGTGAAGCCGACGACCACCTGCAGGTCGAGGGTGTGCACCGCGTCGATGAGCAGTGCACCGAGGCCCTGCATCGAGAACACCTTCTCGGTGATGACCGCACCGCCGAGCAGCGACCCGAGGTCGAGCCCGAACAGCGTCACCACGGGCAGGATCGCCGTCCGGAGGCCGTGCCGCACGACGACCTGGCGCTCCCGCAGCCCCTTGGCCCGGGCGGTCCGCACGAAGTCCTGCGACATCGACTCGAGCATCTCACCACGGGTCAACCGGGCGTAGATCGCAGCGCTGATGAAGGCGAGCACGCACCACGGCAGGATCAGGTGGGTGAACCAGCCGACCGGGTCGTCGCTGAAGGCCACGTACCCGCTGGTCGGCAGGATCCCGAGCACGAAGCCGAACAGCAGGATGCCGAGCAACCCGACCAGGTACGCCGGGGACGAGACGCCGGCGACCGCGACCGTCATGACGGCCCGGTCGACGAAGGTGCCGCGGCGCAGCGCCGAGACGGTGCCGCCGGAGACCCCGGCGACGAGCCACAGCACGGCGGCGCCGACGGCGATCGAGGCGGTGACGGGCAGGCGCGCCAGGATCAGCTCGGTGACGCTCTCGTGCAGCTGGAACGAGTACCCGAAGCACGGCGCCGCGCACTCGATGACGCTGTTGCCACTGCCGAAGGTCCGGCCGGCGAAGATGCCGCCGAGGTAGGCGCCGAACTGTGCGAGCCAGGGCTTGTCGGTACCGAGGAACGCCTGCACCTCACGCAACCGGTCGGGGGTGCAGGGCTTGTCGCAGATCGCCCGAGCCGGGTTGGTCGGCAGGAGCATGAAGAGCGCGTACGTGATGGCCGCGACGACGAGCAGCACGACGGCGGCCCCGAGCACGCGGATCGCGAGGAACCGCAGGGTGGCGGCGTTCACGCGGTGCCCCCTCGCGGGTCGAGGGCGTCGCGCAGAGCGTCACCGAGCACGTTGAAGGCGAGGGTGATGAGGAACAGTGCGGCTCCGGGGAACACGAGGTACATGGGATCGGTCTGCACCCAGCCGATGGCGTCGCCGATGCTGCGACCCCACGACGGCGTCGGCGGGTTGACGCCGACGGCCAGGAACGAGAGCGCGGCCTCGGCGCCGATCATCGACGGGATCGAGATGGTGGCGTAGACGGTGATCGTCGCGGCGAGGTTCGGCAGCAGCTGCGTGCGGATGACGTGCCAGCGCCCGGCGCCCATCGCGGTGGAGGCGACGACGTAGTTGCGGCTGACGAGCGACAGCGTCTGCCCCCGCACGACACGGGCCACGGCCGGCCAGCCGAAGAACCCGATGACGAGCACGACGAGCACGGGCTTCGGGAACGTCGACGGCACGATCGCGGTGAGGGCGATCATGAACACGAGCGACGGGAACCCGAAGATCACGTCGACGACCCGCGAGAGCACCCGGTCGTACCAGCCACCGAAGAACCCGGTCGTGACGCCGACGAGCACGCCGATGACGATCGACACCAGGGTCGCGGCGAGTCCGATGCCGAGCGAGGTCCGCGCACCGTACGTGACGATCGAGAACAGGTTACGCCCGGTCAGTGGCTCGACGCCGAACCAGTGCTCGCCGCTGATGCCGCCGCCGGCGCCCCGGGGTGCACCGAACGAGTTGAGCGCGTCGATGTCGTACGAGTACGGGTCCTGCCCGGACGCCTTCGCGATGAGCGGGGCCGCCACGGCGACCACCAGGAACACCGCGATGACGACGGCCGAGGCCACCGCCCAGCGGTCCTGCCGGACGCGTCGCACCACGGCCCGGAAGCCGGTCGTGCGGCCGGACGGTGCGACCGGTCGGTCGACGACGTTGGCCGTCACGAGGCCACTCCTTCCCACGCGCGCCACGCCTCGCGGCGAGCGGCCTGTCGCACGGGATCGGCGACGGGTGCTGCGGCGAGGAGCATGCGCGTGTAGTCCTGTTGCGGGTCGTCGAGCACGGCGTCGGTGCTCCCCCGCTCGACGACCCGGCCGTCGCGCAGCACGATCACCTGGTCGGCGAGCTGGCGGACGACGGCGAGGTCGTGACTGATGAGCAGCATGCCGAAGCCGAACTCCCGCTGCAGCCCGGCGAGCAGGTCGAGCACGGCGGCCTGCACCGTCACGTCGAGTGCCGAGGTCGGTTCGTCGGCGATGAGGAGTGCCGGCCGCAGTGCGAGCGCACGTGCGACGGCGACGCGCTGCCGCTGTCCGCCCGACAGCTGGTGCGGGAACCGCTCCGCCCACGTCGGGTCGAGCTGGACGGCGGTCAGCAGCGTTCGGACCCGCTCGGCGCGGTCGGCGGCGGAGTCGGTACCGTGCACGAGCAGCGGTTCCGCGATGCTCCAGCCGATGGTCTGTCGCGGGTTGAGCGACGACGCCGGGTCCTGGAACACGATGCCGACCCGACTGCGCAGCTCGCGCAGTCGTCGTCCGCGAGCGGTGCGCAGGTCGCTGCCGTCCACCTCGACCGAGCCGGCGACGACGGGCACCAGCCCCGCGAGCGCACGCCCGATCGTGGACTTGCCGGAACCGGATTCGCCCACCAGGCCCACGGTCTCGCCGGCGTGCAGGTCGAGGTCGATGCCGGACACGGTCGGTCCGCCCCGGCGCGAGTACCGCACGGCGACGTCGCGCAGGCGCGCCACGGGCGGCCGGGAGGCGCGGCTCGCCGCTGCGGGGCCGGCCTGCGCCCGTCCGAGACTCGCCGCTGCGGACAGATCGCGGCCTTCGGAGGCCGCATCCTGTCCGGCAGGCCGATTCTCGGTCGACGCGAGCGGCTCGTCGGAGGCGGGGCGCGCCTCCAGGCTGGGGACGGCCGCCAGGAGCTCGCGCGTGTAGTCGGCGGTCGGGTGGGCGAAGACCTCGGCGACGGTGCCGTGCTCGACCGGGTCGCCGCGGCGCAGCACCAGCAGGTCGTCCGCGACGTCCGCGACCACGCCCATGTCGTGGGTGATGAGCAGCACGGCGAGGGAACGCTCGCGGCCGAGCCGCCGCAGCAGGTCGAGGATGCCGGCCTGCACGGTGACGTCGAGCGCGGTCGTGGGCTCGTCGGCGAAGAGTGCGACCGGGTCGCCGGCCAGTGCCATCGCGATCATCGCGCGCTGGAGCTGGCCGCCGGACAGTTCGTGCGGGTAGGCCTTCCGGATGCGCTCCGGGTCGGTGAGGCCGGCGTCACGGAGCAGTTCGTCGACGCGTGCCCGGACCCCGGCGCGGTCGAGCCCGGTCGGGTGTGCCCGGACGGCCTCGGCGATCTGCGTGCCGATCGAGAGGACCGGCGTGAAGGAGTTCATCGGCTCCTGGAACACCACGCCGATGCCCGCACCCCGGACAGCGCGGACCGTCTCGACGGCGGCACCGATGAGTTCCTCGCCACGGAACCGGGCACTGCCCGACACCGAGGCCTGCGGCGGCAGGAGCCCGAGCACGCTCATGGCGCTGACGGACTTGCCCGAACCGGACTCCCCCACCAGGGCGAGGACCCGGCCGGGCGTCAGGTCGAAGGCGACGTCACGGACGACGGGCTCCGCGTCGCCGAACGCGACGCGGAGCCCCTCGACCTGCAGGATCGGTTCGGTCACTGCTCGAGCGAGACCTTGAGGTAGTTCGGGTACGCGGGGAAGTCCGCGATCTGGAAGTTCTGCACGTTCGAACCGGCGAGGAAGGACTGCTTCGCGTAGATCAACGGCACGACCGGGGCGTCGGCCATGATCTTCTGGTCCGCCTGGGCCCAGAGCTTCTGCGCGTCGTCCTGGTCGACCGTGGAGCTCGCCTTCGCGATGAGGGCGTCCACCTCGGGGTTGCTGTACTTCGAGACGTTGTAGCCACCGCCGCCGATCTGCGACGAGTCGTAGAGGGGCTGCAAATTGGCGTTCGCGCTCGGGAAGTCCGGCTGCCAGCTCGACAGCGACAGGTCGAAGTCGGTGCCGTTGGTGGTCGCCTGGGTGAAGGAGTCGTAGTCGAGCGGCTTGAGCGTCACGGCGATGCCAGCGCGCTTCAGGCCGGACTGCAGCGCCTGGGCCTGGGCGAGGTAGGTCGGGTCGTTCTGCGTCACGAGGGTCAGCTTCAGGCCCGTGACGCCGGCCTCCTTGAGCAGCTGCTTCGCCTTGTCGACGTCGCCGGTGGCCTTCGTCTCGTACAGGTCGTAGTCCTGGCGACCGGCGATTCCCGGGGTGATGAGCGTCGAGGCGTACGAACCGGCGATCGCGCCGCCGGCGGCGATCCGGAAGGACTTGCGGTCGACCGCGTACTGCAGCGCCTGGCGGACCTTGAGGTCCTTGAGCTCACCGCGCTGCGTGTTGATCGCCATGTAGCTGATCGGGCCGGCCTTCGACGTGGCCAGGCGCTCCTGGGCTGCCGGGTTGCTGCGCACCTGGTTGAGCTCGGCGGCACCCAGGTAGATGGCGCCGAACGAGTTCTTGGCGTCCCCGTTGTCCGCGATCAGCGTCTGCGTCGCCGTGGACTGGTCCTGGCTCTCCTTGAAGACGATCTTCGACGGGCCGGCGGTGCGGACCTCGTCGGTCTTCGCACTCCAGTTCTCGTTGCGGACGAGCGTGACCTGCGAGCCCTGCGTGTTCGACTGCACCTGGTACGGACCGGACGCGACCGGCTTCAGGTCGTAGGCGCCGGTGTCCTTGCCGTCACCCTCGGGCACCGGCGTGAAGGCCGGCATCGACGCGAGCCACGGCCAGTCGCCGTACGCGTCGTTCAGCTTGAAGACGATGGTCTTGTCGTCCGGGGTCTCGATGCTGTCGAGCGACTCGCCGTCGAACGGACCCTTGTAGTCGGCACCGCCCACCAGGAGCGACTTGTGGTAGCTCAGGCCACCGCTCAGCGTCGGCGCGAACGAGCGCTCGATGCCCCACTTGATGTCCTTCGTCGTGATCGGCGTGCCGTCCTGGAACTCGACGCCGTCCTTCAGCGTGTAGGTCCAGGTCTTGCCGTCGTCGCTCGAGACCCCGGTGTTGGTCGCCAGGTCGGGGACGACCTTCGCCGTCTTGCCCGGCTCGACGTCCCACGTGGTGAGCCGTCGGGCGACGAGGCCCAGCGACGTGATGCCGAGGCTCTGGCTGGTCGCGGGGTCGAGGTGGAACGAGGTCTGCGGCGTCAGGATGTTGAGCGTGCCGCCCTTCGCCGTGCCCTCGGCGCCGTCGTCGGACGAACCCCCACCCGAGCAACCGGTCAGGACCAGGGCTGCTGCTGCGGCGACGGCCGCGGTGATCGTCAGGCGGTTGGGGCGTCTCATGACGGTGCTGCTCCTCGGGGAAGGGGGTCGCGATCGCGGTGGCGGTCGCTGCGACGGCGGAACGGTTCACCCGCCGGGCGGCGTCCATCCTGACACCGCGACGGTGGCCCGTCCGAATCTCGCGCGCCTCGGACGACGCACGACGAAACATTGCAAGCGCCGCACGCCGTCCCGCTATTCCCGATGCGTTCGCACAGCGGTGCGTCAGCGGTCGAAGAGCCCACCGAGGAAGTCGTTGCCGAGGTTCGATGCCTGCTCACCGAGACCGGACGCCTGCTCACCGAAGCCCGCGGCCTGCTCGCCGAACCCGCCGAGGAGCTGCTCGCCCTGACCGACGAGCCCCTCGACGCCACCACCGAGGTCACCGAGTCCGAGGTCGCCCATGCCCGAGGCGATGCCCTCGAAGTCCACGCCGAGGTCGGCGGCCCCTGCCAGGACCGGCCCGGCGGCGGCGCTCAGCACCGCTCCCCCGGCCACCGCGGCGGCGAGGCCACCGAACGCCATCGCGCCGGCGCCGACCGCTGCACCACCGGCGAAGGCGCCGCCACGGCCCCGGCCGGGACCCGACCGACCCGAGCCGCCGGAACCGCCGAGGACCCGTCGGACCAGACCCGGACGCGACATCTCACCGCGGGTCATCGCACGGGCCATGCCGCCCGCCGAGTCGTCGCGCAGGTGCTCGTGGGGCGGGAGCTCGGAGTTGAGGCGGTCGCGGACCTGCTGGCGCTGCGCGGGGGTGAGCCGCGCGAAGGCGTCGTGGTGGACCTGTTCGAGCTGCTCCGGCGACGAGGTGCGGAGCAGGTAGTCGTACTTCGCCAGGGCGACCTTGTCGGCGTCGGCCCCGTGCTGCGGCGTGCCAGCGTTCTGCTGCGGCTGGCCGTACTGCGCCGGCTGCGGCTGGCCGTACTGCTGCGACTGGCCGTACTGCTGCGGCTGCGGCTGGCCGTACTGCTGCGGCTGGCCGTACTGCTGCGGCTGCGGCTGCTGCTGGTTCCGGTCGTCGCCGGTCAGCTTGTCCGCGGCGCTGCGCACGATGCCGCGCCAGTCGGTCCCATCCTGCTGCGCTCCGCCGGGTGCCGTTCCCCCCTGCCCACGCTTCTGGAGCTGCTTGTCGATGGCCTTGGAGGCCATGCCGAGGATGCGGTTGAGGTTCGCCATGCCCCGACCTTTACGTCCTCACATGTGAGCGACCGGCACCGAGCCGGGGGTTCGCCAGGGCATCCGATGGGGATCCCCTGTGAGAACCGCCCTGCATTCGAGCACACATCCACGTGTCGCGAGCTTGCTCGTGACCGTGGTCAGGCTCCTGATCGACCTGTCCCGCAAGGACTCAGGACCCGGGCGCCCCGCATCGCAGCCGGTGGTGCGGGGCACCTGTCCATCGCGTCAGGACAGGATGCGCGCCAGGAACGCGTTGCGGAACCGCCCCGTGGGGTCGAGGTCGCGGGCGAGCGCGGCGAAGTCGGACAGCCGCGGGTACGCCTCGTGCAGCCGCTCGGCACTCGCGGCGGAGACCTTGCCCCAGTGCGGCCGCGGGTCGAACGGTGCCAGGACGTCCTCGATCCGGGCCACCGCCACGGCCACGGCGGCGGGGTCGCGACGGAACGTGAAGTGCAGGCCGACCGACTGCCGTCCGGACGACGGCGCGAGCCAGGCGGTGTCGGCCGCGATGGTGCGGACCTCGGCGGCGATGAGGATCGGGGCGAACAGCGACGCCAGCGGTCGGAGCGACTCGAGGGCCGCAACGGCAGACGCCGCAGGGATCAGGTACTCCGCCTGGATCTCGGCCCCGGTCGACGGGGTGAACGAGGACCGGAAGTGCGGCAGCCGCTCGGACCACGGCCCCGGCACGCCGCCCTGTTCGGTGACGCCGGCGGGGTCGTTCTCGCCCGGGTGCACCGGACCCGAGGCCGCTCGGGCCCCCAGGGCGACGAGGTCGACCGTCGGTGCGGCCTCGTCGACGCGGTGCTTGACCCAGACCTGCCGGGCGCCGCGGTCGTCGAACGACGTGAACATCGACACCGAGTACGCGTCGCACATCACCTGGTCGAACTGCTCGGCGACGGCGTCCCACGGCAGGTCGAGGTGCACCGTCGTGGCGACCTGGAACGTCGGCTCGATCGCGAGCTCCACCGCGGTGACGACGCCGAGCGCGCCGATCCCCACCCGGTGGGCGTCGAGCAGCCCGTCCGGCGACGAGGCGTCGACGTGCGCGAGCTCACCGGAGGCGCGGACGACGTCGAGGCCGACGACCGCCTGCGCGAGCGACGGGTTCCGCACGCCGGAGCCGTGCGTTCCCGTGGCGACGGCCCCGGCCGTGGAGATGTGCGGCAGGGACGCGAGGTTCCCGAGGGCCCAGCCACGGGCCTCCAGACCGGCCGCGACCTGGCTGTGCGTCATGCCGGCAGCGACCCGTACGACGCGACGCGACGTGTCGATGTCGAGCACGGGCGGCAGGTCCGACAGCGACACCTGGACGGCATCGGTGTCGGCGATGGTGTTGAACGAGTGTCGCGAGCCGAGCGCCGTCAGGCGCGGCGTCGAGGCGACGAGCTGCTGGAGCTCGTCCACCGACGTCGGCCGGGCCAGCGCCGAGGCGCGGTAGGTGACGTTGCCCGCCCAGTTGGTGCGGGTGCGCTCGGCCGCGATCACGTCGCTCATCGTGGTGTCCTGACTCCTCAGAAGCCGCGGTCGAGACGGTGCCACGTCTGCTGGAGACGCAGCTCGTCGCGGAACCCGCGTGCGGTGGTGTGCTCGTCGATGACCAGGAACTCGGTGCCGACCATGGTCGCGAAGTCCTCGACGACCTGCAGGCCGACCGCCGTCGTCATCACGGTGTGGTGGGCGGCGCCGGCGGTGAGCCAGGCCTCGGCGGCGACGGGGAACGACGGCCGGGGCTCCCAGACCGCGCGGCCGACGGGCAGCTTCGGCAGGGCCTCGGTCGGGGGCACGACGTCGACGACGTTGGCGGTGAGGCGGAAACCGTCGCGGGTGTCGGACAGCGCGACGACGACGGCCTCGCCGGAGTCGGCGGTGAAGACCAGGCGGACCGGGTCGTCCTTGCCACCGATGCCGAGGGGGTGGATCTCGAGCGTCGGCTTCGTGGCGGTGAGCGTCGGCGAGACCTCGAGCATGTGCGCCCCGAGGATCTTCTCGGCACCCGGGGTGAGGTCGTAGGTGTAGTCCTCCATCAGGGAGGCACCACCGGGCAGGCCGGCACCGGCGACGTTCATCGCGCGGACCAGGACCGCCGTCTTCCAGTCGCCCTCGGCACCGAAGCCGTAGCCGTCGGCCATGAGGCGCTGCACCGCCAGGCCCGGCAGCTGCTTGAGCGAGCCGAGGTCCTCGAAGTTCGTGGTGAACGCGGCGCTGCCGTTCTGCTGCAGGAGCGTCCGGAGGCCGATCTCGATCGCGGCACCGTCGCGGAGCGCGGCGTGCCGTTCGCCGCCGGCGCTGCGGAGTGACGGGTCCACGTCGTAGTCGCGCTCGTACGTGGCCACGAGCGCGTCGACCGCTGCCGTGTCCGCTTCTGCGGCCTCCACCGCTGCCGCGAGCTCGTTGACGGCCCACGTGTTGACCTGCACGCCGAGCTCGATCTCGGCCTCGGTCTTGTCGCCCTCGGTGACGGCGACGTAGCGCATGTTGTCGCCGAAGCGGGTGAGCTTCAGCTCGCGGACAGCGGCGGCACCGGCGGCGGCACGGGTCCAGTTCGCGACGCGCTGCTGGACGCGGGGGTCCGAGACGTGGCCGACGGCCGTGGCGTGCCGGACGCCGAGGCGGGCCAGGGCGTAGCCGAACTCACGGTCGCCGTGCGCGGCCTGGTTGAGGTTCATGAAGTCGAAGTCGATGTCCGCCCAGGGCAGCGTGACGTTCGCCTGCGTGTGCAGGTGCAACAGCGGCTTGGTCAGCGCCTGCAGGCCGCCGATCCACATCTTGGCCGGGCTGAACGTGTGCATCCACGTGGTGACGCCGATGACCTTGTCGTCGGCGCTCGCCTCGATGAGCGCCCGGCGGATGCCGTCGGCGTCCTTGAGCACGGGCTTCCAGACGAGCTTCACCGGCAGGTGCCCGGCGAGTTCCGCGTGGACCGCCTTGCTCTGCTCCTCGACCTGGCGCAGGGTCTCCTCGCCGTAGAGTCCCTGGGAGCCGGTGAGGAACCAGACCTCGTAGCTGTCGAGCGTGGCCTGGGGGTCGACGGTGGTGTCCTGCGTCATCGCATGGCTCCTTCGGGGTTCTGTCCGTAGACGTTCTGGTAGCGATCGAAGAGTCGATCGATGTCGGCTTCGGGGATCGGCACCGCGTCGCCGAGCTGCCGCGAGATGTGGACGGTCCGTGCCACGTCCTCGCACATCACGGCCGCCTTGACGGCGTCCTTCGCGTCCTTGCCGATCGTGAAGACGCCGTGGTTCTGCATCAGGACCGCACGGCTGCGGTGGCCGCTCAGGGTGTCGACGATGCCGTGGCCGATCGAGTCGTCGCCGATGATCGCGAACGGGCCGACCGGGATGGGTCCGCCGAACTCGTCAGCCATCGCCGTGATCACGCAGGGGATCGCCTCGGCGCGGGCGGCCCAGGCGGTCGCGTAGGTCGAGTGGGTGTGCACGACGCCGCCGACCTCGGGCATGTTCCGGTACACGTAGGCGTGCGCGGCGGTGTCGCTGGACGGGCCGTGCTCGTTGCCCCAGCCTTCGGCCGGCACGCCGTCGAGGGTGCAGACGACCTGGTTCTCCGGCGTCAGGTCGTCGCTCGACACCCCGCTCGGCTTGATGACGAACAGGTCCGTCCCTGGCACGCGCTCGGAGACGTTGCCGCCGGTCCAGATCACGAGGCCGTAGCGGACGAGTTCGCCGTGCAGGCGCGCGACGCGCTCCCGCGTCGTCGCCACCGCCTGGCGTGTGGTCTCGTCGATCGCGTCCGTCATCGGGTCACTTCCTCTGTCTGGAGGCGCGGGTCGGCGCCGTCGGTCTGCTCGGTCGGTCCTGTGGTCGCGCCGGGGCGGGTCGCCGCCGCGGCGACGTCCTGCACGGGCAGTGCGGCCCGGTAGCGCTCCAGGTACGTCTGGAACCCGGCGACGTCCGCCTGCTCGGGTTCGGCAACGTGCACGGCGTCCCCGCCGAACACGGTGTCGGACAGGTAGTCGGCGAGCTGCTGGTCGGTGTGCTCGAGGTAGGCGGCGAGCACGGCGATCCCCCACGCGCCGCCTTCGCCCGCGGTCTCCTCGAGCGCGATCGGCACGCGCAACGCCGCCGCGAGGAGCCGCTGCGGGCTGCCGGGCGTGCGGAAGAGCCCGCCGTGCGCGGTCATCCGGTCCACCTGCACCTGTTCGCCGTGCAGGACGTCCATGCCGATGGCCAGGGTCGCGAAGGCGCCGTGCACCTCGGAGCGCACCAGGTTGCCGAGCGTGAAACGTGCGCCGGGGGTGCGGAGCAGCAGGGGCCGACCGTCCTCGACGTGGGTGACGGGTTCGCCGGCCAGGTAGTTGAAGGAGAGCAGGCCGCCGGCGTCGGGGTCGGTGTCGTCGGCGACGGCCTCGGCGAGCAGGGTGGCGTAGACGTCGTCGATGCCGATCGGCGTCGCGCCGGTCCGCTCGCTCGAGGCCTCGGCGAAGCGTCCGAACACCCGGGCCCAGCTCGCGATCTCGCTCGCGCCGTTGTTGCAGTGCACCATCGCCACGGCGTCGCCGGCCGGGGTGGTGACGACGTCGAGTTCCTCGTGCGCGGTGGTCAGCGGCTGCTCGAGCACGACCATCGCGAAGATGCTCGTGCCGACGCTGACGTTGCCGGTGCGCGGGGCGACGGCGTTCGTCGCGACCATGCCGGTTCCGGCGTCGCCCTCGGGCGGGCAGAGCGGTGCGCCGGGTTCGAGTGTGCCGGTCGGGTCGAGCCAGGCCGCGCCCTCGGGGGTCAACTCGCCGGCTTCGGCTCCGGCGACGAGGACCTCGGGCAGCAGGGACCGCAGGTCCGGCACGCCGATCAGGTCCTGCGCGGTGGCGAGCATGGCGTGGTCGAAGTCCTTCGCGCCGGGGTCGCCGGGGCCGCTGTCGACGGGGCCGCCCTCGATCGGGAACATGCCGCTCGCGTCACCGACGCCCAGGACGTTCCGCCCGGTCAGGCGGCGGTGCACGTAGCCGGCCAGCGTCGTGACACCGGCGATCCCGGCCACGTGCGGCTCGTCGTCGAGGACCGCCTGGTACAGGTGCGCGATCGACCACCGCAGCGGGATGTTGAAGCCGAGCGCCTCGCTGAGCCGTTCGGCCGCGGGGCCCGTGGAGGTGTTGCGCCAGGTGCGGAACGGCACGAGCAGCTCGCCGGCGGCGTCGAACGCCAGGTAGCCGTGCATCATCGCGCTCACCCCCACGGCGCGGTACGTGGTCGGGGTGACTCCGTACTGCGCCTCGACGTCGGCCACCAGGGCGGCGTACGCGGCGCGGAGTCCGGTCTCGACGGCGCCGAGCGAGTAGGTCCAGCGACCGTCGAGGTACTCGTTCTCCCACTCGTGGGAACCGGCCGCGATGGGCACGAGGTCCTCGTCCACCAGGCAGGCCTTGATGCGGGTGGAGCCGAGCTCGATCCCGAGTGTGGTGCGGCCGTCCACGATCCGCTGTCGGCGGTCGTCACCCATGCGTTCCTCCAGAACCTCGTCGTCCCCAGTGAGCGCTCACATCCTGGCACGTGAGCGCTCACTCACGCAACGCCGCGGCGCGCCGCCCGTCCGTCCGGTCTGTCCCGCTCGTCCGGTCGTCCGGTCGTCCGGTCGTCCGGTCGTCCCCCCGCCCTGTCTCTTATACACATCTGACGCTGCCG
>NZ_QKLC01000015.1:0-67485 GCF_003224385.1 Curtobacterium sp. MCPF17_003
CGACCAGGCACGAGGTCAATCAATAAATTGGCATTGACAATGTGCACGCTGTTGAGTTCTCAAGGACCAGACGCACTTGCTCCTCGGCTCGAGTTCGAGCTTCAGCCACAAGGCTTGTGTTCTTGGCTTGCCACCGGTTGTTCGTCGGACCCGGAGGTCCAGTGGCTCATCCCGAGGGGAGAGAACCGGTGGGCTTGTCATCCTAGGCGTCGAAGCGATCCGGCGCAAGGCCCGATCTGAACTTCAGTGGAGGATGGTCCCGCTTGAGGGCCGGCGTGCTCTGGGCTTTCGCTCCAGCCGCTCCGCCGCACCTTTGGGGTGACGAGTAAGAACTATACGCAGCCCTGAGCGAGTGCGCCAAGCCGGCTCCCATCCCGGGCGTGTCGCTTTGTGCAACACACGTCGCCCGGACGCAGCGATGCCCGGTTCCACAGGGGAACCGGGCATCGCAGGGGGTCAGGCAACGGGGTCAGGCGAGCGTCACGCCGGCGAGGGTCTTCTTGCCACGACGCAGCACGAGCACTCCCCCGGGCAGGGCGAGGTCGGACAGCGGGGCGGCCGGGTCTTCGGCCCGGACGTTGTTCACGTAGACACCGCCCTGGTCGATCGCGCGGCGGGCTTCACCGAGGGACTTCACGAGCTCGGTCTCCACCAGTGCACGCGCGACGTCCGCTCCGCGCTCGAGTGTCACGGATCCGGGCAGCTCGGCGATCGCCGATCGCAGGGTCTCCGCGTCCAGGGCACCGAGGTCACCGTTGCCGAACAGCGCCGCTGCGGCGTCGATCGCTGCCCGTGTCGCCGCCACCCCGTGCACGAGCGAGGTGACCTCGAACGCCAGGGTCCGCTGGGCCTCTCGCCGGAAGGGTTCGTCGGCGACGGCCTGCGCGAGCCGCTCGATCTCGGCCCGCGTCAGGAACGTGAACTCCCGCAGTCGGGCGATCACGTCGGCGTCCGCCGTGTTGAGCCAGAACTGGTACAGCGCGTAGGGCGAGGTCATCTCGGCATCGAGCCAGATCGCGTTGCCCTCGCTCTTGCCGAACTTCGTGCCGTCGGAGTTCGTGATGAGCGGGGTCCCGAGGGCGTGCACCGTGGCACCTTCGGCACGACGGATGAGCTCCGTACCGGAGGTCAGGTTGCCCCACTGGTCCGAGCCGCCGGTCTGCAGCGTGCACCCGTACTGCCGCCAGAGTTCGCGGTAGTCGAGCCCCTGCAGGATCTGGTAGCTGAACTCGGTGTAGCTGATCCCCGCATCGGAGTTCAGCCGCGCGGCCACCGCGTCCTTCTTGAGCATCGAGTTGACCCGGAAGTACTTGCCGACGTCTCGCAGGAAGTCGATCGCGGACAACGGGGCGGTCCAGTCGAGGTTGTTCACCAGGCGGACGCCGTTGTCGCCGTCCGGACTGAGGAACCGGGACACCTGTGCCTGCAGCCGGGACACCCACTCCGCAACGGTCTCCGGCGTGTTCAGTGTTCGCTCCGCCGTGGGACGGGGATCGCCGATCAGACCGGTCGACCCACCCACCAACGCGAGCGGCTTGTGCCCGGCGAGCTGCAGCCGCCGCATGGTCAGGAGCTGCAGGAGGTTGCCGCAGTGCAGCGACGGCGCCGTCGGGTCGAAGCCGCAGTAGTACGTGATCGGCTCACCGTCGAGGGCCTCTTTCAGCGCGGTCTCGTCGGTCGAGACCTGCACCAGACCGCGCCACTGCAGTTCGTCCCACACCGAGTCGAAGGCCGGGTCGTTCTGCTGGCGCGTCAGGACGTCTTGAGCGGTATCACTGGACACCCCGCCATCGTAGCGGCGACGGACGTCCAGCAGGCGCGGCAGCCGGGAGGCCCGTGGCCGGGTTCACGAGTCCAGCGCGCCCTTGTGCCGTCGGTACGTCGAGACCGTGGGGTCGCCCGTCAGCCAGAAGCGCCAGGGGTACCGCACCCCGCCGGCGATGCCGCCGACGCCGGTGCGCGGGCCTCGGGAGATCCGTGGGACCGCAGCGCCCGCGGGCGGACCGGCCAGGGTCTCGGACAGGAGCTCGTCGATCACGTGGGCCGGTCCGGCGGAGGCGAGCCGGGCCTCCAGGCCGGGGGCCAGGGTGAGCACGAACGGACCGGACCCGTCGAGGAGTGACGTGCCGTCGTCCTGCCCGAGGACCGCTCCGAGCGCACCACCGAGGTTGCCGGGCCCGCGTGCCAACGCGACGTCCGCGACCTTCGAACCGCGACGCGCTCGCGCGACGTCCAGGCCCTCGACGACCTGCGCACCGCGCAGCAGGGAGCCCGACGAGGTGCCGGTCGGCCCGCTCACCACGTTGACGCAGGTGTGGATGCCGTACGAGCGGTAGGCGTACAGCGTGCCGGGCGGACCGAAGAGGTGGCGGTTGCGCTCCGTCATCCCCCGGTGACCGTGGGATCCGGGGTCGGTGGGGCCGGAGTAGGCCTCGACCTCGGTGATGCGGAGCGCCACGCCACGCCCTGCGATCGTCGCACCGAGCAGGGCCGGCGCGATGATCGGGGCGGGCTCGGCGAGCAGCGCGGCGATCCCACGGCTCATCGCGAGAAGGGCGCGCCCTCGGCCAGGTCGCGGACGCGGCGGGTGACGGACGCGAGCTGCTCGGCGACCCGGTCGGGTGCGGTGCCACCGACTCCGGACCGCGATGCGACGCTGCCCTCGATGGTCAGGACGGAACGGACGTCGGGCGTGAGGTGCTCGGACACCGACCGGTACTCGTCGTCGGTCGGCTCGTCGAGTTCGATGCCGCGCTCCTCGCAGTACCGGACGAGCGCGCCGGAGACCTCGTGCGCATCCCGGAACGGGACGCCCTGACGAACCAGCCACTCGGCGACGTCCGTCGCGAGCGAGAAGCCCTGCGGCGCGAGCTCGGCCATCCGGTCGGTGTCGAAGGTCAGGGTCGCGATCATGCCGGTGAACGCGGGCAACAGGACCTCGAGCGTGGCGACGGAGTCGAAGACCGGCTCCTTGTCCTCCTGCAGGTCGCGGTTGTACGCCAGCGGCAGTCCCTTGAGGGTCGCGAGGAGCCCGGTCAGGTTGCCGATCAGGCGCCCCGACTTGCCTCGTGCGAGCTCGGCGATGTCCGGGTTCTTCTTCTGCGGCATGATGCTCGAGCCGGTCGAGAACGCGTCGTGGAGCCGGACGAAGCCGAACTCCTTCGTGTTCCAGAGGATGATCTCCTCGGACAGGCGCGAGACGTCGATGCCGATCTGCGCGAGGACGAACGCGAACTCGGCGACGACGTCACGAGCTGCCGTGGCGTCGATCGAGTTGTCCGCCGGACGGTCGAAGCCGAGCTCCGCGGCGATCGCGGCGGGGTCGAGGCCGAGGGAACTGCCCGCCAGCGCACCGGCACCGTACGGGCTGACGCTCGCGCGGCCGGCCCAGTCGCGGAGGCGCTCGAGGTCGCGGACGAGCGGCCAGGCGTGCGCGAGCAGGTGGTGGGCCAGGAGCACGGGCTGTGCGTGCTGCAGGTGCGTGCGCCCCGGCATGATCGCGGCCGGGTGCTCGGTGGCCTGCTGGGTGATCGCGTCGACGAGGTCGATCACGAGCCGGCCGATGCGCCGCCCGTGGTCGAGCATGTGCATGCGACCGAGGGTGGCGATCTGGTCGTTGCGGCTGCGACCCGCGCGGAGCTTGCCGCCGAGCTCGGGACCGAGGTCGGCGATGAGCAGGCGTTCGAGAGCGCCGTGCACGTCCTCGTCGGAGTCGTCGGGCTGCAGTGCGCCGTCGGCGTGCGCCGCTTCGAGCCGGTCGAGGCCGGCGAGCATGCGTTCGAGCTCGTCGGCGGTCAGGTAGCCCGCGGTGTGCAGCGCTCGGGCATGAGCACGTGACCCCGCGATGTCGTAGGGCGCGAGCTGCCAGTCGAAGTGCGTCGACTTCGAGAGCGCGGCGAGGGCCGCACTCGGGCCGTCGGCGAAGCGGCCGCCCCAGAGGGCGCCGGTGTTGGTGGCGTCGGTCTTCTCGTCGGTCATGTCGTCCTGCGTCGTTTCGTCGGTACTGGGCGGGCCGGGGGCTGGGGCCGCGGGCCGTTGGTCGGTGCGCTGCGGCTGTCGGTCAGTTCGCCGCGTCGCGGCGGGCGGAGATCTTGCTGGGCAGTGACCAGAGCTCGATGAACCCCCTGGACACGGACTGGTCGAACGCGTCACCGGTGTCCGACGTCGCCAGGTCGAAGTCGTAGAGGCTCTGCTCCGACCGGCGGCCCGTCACGGTGGCACGCCCGCCCTGCAGCCGCAACCGGACGTCGCCGGAGACGTGCTGCTGGGTGTGCTCGACGAAGGCGTCGAGGCTGCGCTTGAGTCCGCCGAACCACAGTCCGTCGTAGACCAGGTCGGCCCACTCGGACTCAACGCCACGTTTGAACCGGGCGACGTCGCGCTCGAGGGTGAGGCTCTCGAGCTCCTCGTGCGCGGCGATGAGCGCGATCGCTGCCGGCGCCTCGTAGACCTCGCGCGACTTGATGCCGACGACCCGGTCCTCGACGACGTCGATGCGCCCGACCCCGTGCTTGCCGGCGACGGCGTTGAGCTCCTGCACCATGCGCAGCACGCTGAACCGCTGCCCGTCGAGGGCGACCGGGACACCGCGGTCGAAGGTGATCGTGACCTCGTCGGCCTGCTGCGGGAGCGCCGGGTCCTGCGTGGCCGCGTAGAGGTCGGCGGCGGGGGCGTTCCACGGGTCCTCGAGGAGCCCGGTCTCGACGGCTCGGCCCCAGACGTTCTGGTCGACCGACCACGGCTCCCGTTCCGAGTGCTGGATCGGCAGCCGGTGCTCCTGCGCGTACGCGATGGCGCGGTCGCGGGTCAGCGCGAGGTCCCGCACCGGGGCGACGGTCCGCAGGTCCGGTGCGATCGCCGCGACTGCTGCCTCGAAGCGGACCTGGTCGTTGCCCTTGCCGGTGGAGCCGTGCGCAACACTGTCGGCACCGAGTTGCTTCGCCGTCAGCGCGAGGTGCTTCGCGATGAGCGGGCGGCTCAGTGCCGAGACGAGCGGGTACCGCTTCTGGTAGAGCGCGTTGGCCCGGAGCGCCGGCACGATGTACTCGTCGGCGAACTCGTCCTTGGCGTCGACGACGAGTGACTCGACGGCGCCGCAGTCGAGCGCACGCTGCCGGACCGCCTCGAGGTCCTCTCCGCCCTGGCCGACGTCGACCACGAGTGCGACGACGTCCTTGCCGGTGGCGTCGCGCAGCCAGCCGATCCCGACGGAGGTGTCGAGACCGCCGGAGTACGCGAGGACGACGCGGTCAGCCACTGGTGTTCGGTCCGTCGGCTAGTCGTTGGCGAGCAGCCAGGCCAGCAGCGCCTTCTGGGCGTGCAGACGGTTCTCCGCCTCGTCCCAGATGATGCTGCGCGGGCCGTCGATGACGTCGGCGGTCACTTCGAACCCACGGTCGGCCGGCAGGCAGTGCATGAAGACGGCGTCGTCGGCGGCGTGCGCCATGAGCGCGTCGTCGACGCGGTACCCCGCGAAGGTGTCGAGACGCGACTGCTTCTCGGACTCCTTGCCCATCGACACCCAGGTGTCGGTGACGACCACGTCGGCACCCGCGACCGCGGCCACCGGGTCGGTCACCACGAGGACGGATCCGCCCGTCACGGCGGCGCGTTCCTCGGCGTCGGTGACGACCTGCGCCGAAGGGGAGAACTCGGCAGGGGCGGCGACGCGGACGTGCATGCCCGCCGTCGCCCCCGCGAGCAGGTACGACTGCGCCATGTTGCTCGCGCCGTCGCCGATGAACGCCACGGTCTGCCCGGCGAGGGCACCGCGGTGCTCACGGATGGTGAGCAGGTCGGCGAGGAGCTGGCAGGGGTGGAAGTCGTCGGACAGCGCGTTGACGACGGGGACCGTCGTGCCGGCGGCCATCTCCTCGAGCCCGGCCTGACCGTAGGTGCGCCACACGATCGCCGACACCATGCGCTCGAGCACACGGGCGGTGTCCGACGGGGTCTCCTTGCCGCCGAGCTGGCTGTTGGCCGTCGAGATGATCAGCGGGCTACCGCCGAGGTCGGAGATGCCGACGTGGAAGGACACCCGGGTACGGGTCGACGACTTGTCGAAGATCACCGCGACGCTCTGCGGACCGGCCAGCGGCTTCTCCGCCCAGCGGTCGGCCTTCATGCGGTCGGCGATGTCGAGGATCGCGGACTGCTCGACCTGGCTCAGGTCGTCGTCGCGGAGGAAGTGGCGGGTCATGCGGTGGGCTCCTGCGCTGCGGCGACGGCCGCGAGGCTCTGGGCGAGGATCGACAGGAACTCGTCGATCTCGGCGTCGGACACGATGAGCGGCGGCGCGATGCGCAGGCTCGACTCGTTGGGGGCGTTGATGATGAGGCCACGCTCGAGGGCGGCTGCGTTGACGGCCGGACCGATCGGACCGGTCAGACCGACGCCGATGAGCAGGCCGGTGCCACGGACCTCTTCCACCAGCGGGGAACCGATGGCGCGGATGCCGTCACGGATCCGCTCGCCCTTGACCACTGCGCCGGCGACGAGGTCGGCGCGCTCGATCTCCTCGAGCACCGCGTTGGCGACGCGGGTGCCGAGCGGGTTGCCGCCGAAGGTCGAACCGTGCTGCCCGGCCGAGAACAGGTCGGATGCCCAGCCGAACGTGACGAGGGCGCCGATCGGGAAGCCACCGGCGATGCCCTTGGCGACGGTGATGGCGTCCGGCGTCACACCGTGGCCCTGGAACGCGAACCAGTTGCCGGTCCGGCCGACACCCGTCTGGATCTCGTCGAGGATCAGCAGTGCGCCGTGCTCCGCGGTCAGTCGGCGTGCCGCCAGCAGGAAGCCCTCTGGCAGGTCGACCACGCCGGCCTCGCCCTTGATGGGTTCGAGGATCAGGGCGGCGACGGAGTCGTCGATCGACGCTTCGAGCGCCTCGATCGAGGTGTCGATGTGCTCGACACCCGGGATCATCGGCAGGAAGTCCTGCTGCAGCGCGGGTTTGCCGGTGAGCGCGAGCGCGCCCATGGTGCGGCCGTGGAAGCCCTGCTTGAGCGCGAGGATCCGGGTCTTGGTGCCGTCTGCACCCTTGTTGAGGCGGGCCAGCTTGAACGCGGCCTCGTTCGCTTCGGCGCCGGAGTTGCCGAAGTACACGCGGCCCGCGTCGCCCGCGCCGGTGATGCGCTTGAGGCGCTCGGCGAGTTCGAGCTGCGGCGGGGTGGCGAAGTAGTTCGACACGTGCACGAGCTTCGCGGCCTGGTCGGCGATCGCCTCGACGAGGGCGGGGTGCGCGTGGCCGAGCGAGTTCACCGCGATGCCGGCGAGGAAGTCGAGGTACTCGTTGCCCTCGACGTCCCAGACGCGGCATCCCTGGCCACGCTCGAGCATGATCTTCGGCGGGGTCAGGGATCGCATGAGCGACGCCCCGAACCGGTCGTTCCAGGTCTCGGTCTGCGTCTCGGTGCTCACTGCTGGTGTCCCTTCTCGTCCGTACCCGCCACGTGCTGGCCGGTACTGCTGTCGATCGACGGCGACGCCACGCGACGGCCGATCTCGGCGTGGGTCATCTGGTTCTCGGTTCGTCGGCTCGGGTCCGGGATCACCTCGGTGCCCGCACCCCGCAGGGTGAAGACCTCGAGCAGGATCGAGTGCGGGATCCGGCCGTCGATGATCGTCGCACCGCCGACCCCGCCGACCACGGCGTCGAGGCACGCGGTCATCTTGGGGATCATCCCTGACTCGAGGCTCGGCAGGAGCTCGCGGAGCTCGTCGACCGCGATGAGGTCGACGATCGAGTCACGGTCGGGCCAGTTGCGGTACAGCCCGGGGACGTCGGTGAGCATCATGAGCTTCGAGGCCCGGAGCGCGATCGCCAGGGCACCCGCCGCAGCGTCCGCGTTCACGTTGAGTGCCTGGTCGGGGTGCGCGTCGTCGATCGCGATGCTCGAGACGACCGGGATCCGGCCGGCCTCGATCGCGGCGAGCACGCCGGACGGGTCGACGTGGGTGATGTCCCCGACGTGGCCGAGGTCGTACTCCTGCCCGTCGACGACGACGCCCTTCTTCTCGCCGGTGAACAACGAGCCGCCGTCGCCGAACACGCCGACGGCCAGGCCCTCGCCGTGTTCGTTCACCAAGTCGACGATCTCGCGGTTGACCTCGCCGGCCAGGACGTCGCGGACGACCGTGATCGCCTCGGTCGTCGTGACGCGGTAGCCGCCGCGGAACTCGGACTCGATGCCCTGTTCCTTGAGGGCGGCGGAGATCTGCGGACCCCCGCCGTGCACGACGACCGGGTGCAGGCCGGCGTAGCGCAGGTAGACCATGTCCTCGGCGAAGGCGCGCTTCAGGTCCTCGTTCACCATGGCGTTGCCGCCGAACTTGACCACGACGACCTTGCCCGAGAAGCGCTTGAGCCAGGGCAGCGACTCGATGAGCGTCGCGGCCTTCACCGCGGCGAACTCGTGTTCTTCTTCCTTCGTGAGGGGCGTGCCGGCCCCGTTCGTGTCGGCCGCCATCAGCTGGAGTACGCGCTGTTCTCGTGCACGTAGTCGTGCGTGAGGTCGTTGGTCAGGATCGTGGCCGAGTGCGTGCCGACACCGAGGTCGATGCGCACGTGGGTGTCACGCGGGGTCAGGTCGACGGAGTCGCTCGGCTCGTCGGGTGCGCCCGCGTGGCAGACCCGGACGCCGTTCATGCTGACGTCCACCGCGTACGGGTCGAACTCGGCGTCGGTGGTGCCGATCGCTGCGAGCACCCGTCCCCAGTTCGGGTCGTTGCCGAAGACGGCCGCCTTGAACAGGTTGTTCCTGGCGACGCTCCGACCGACGGTCACGGCGTCCTCCTCGGTCGCGGCGTGCACGACCTCGATCGCGATGTCGTGGCTCGCGCCCTCGGCGTCCTGCTGCAGCTGGCGGGCCAGGTCGGCACAGACCGCGGTCAGGGCCTCCTGGAAGTCACCGACCTCGGGCGTCACGCCGCTCGCACCCGACGACAGCAGGACGACGGTGTCGTTCGTGGACATGCACCCGTCGGAGTCGACCCGGTCGAACGTGATGCGGGTGGCGGCGCGGAGCGCCTGGTCGAGCTGGTCCGGCGTCTGCACGGCGTCGGTAGTGATGACGACGAGCATCGTCGCGAGACCCGGGGCGAGCATCCCAGCGCCCTTGGCCATGCCGCCGACGGTCCAACCGTCCTCGGTCACGACGGACTGCTTGGCCTTCGTGTCCGTCGTCATGATCGCGGTCGCCGCATCGGGACCGCCGTCGTCGCTGAGTGCCGCGCTCGCCAGGTCGACGCCACGGAGCACGTTGTCGCGGAAGCTCTGGTCGCCCACACCGATGAGCCCGGTGGAGCAGACGACGACGTCGCCGGCTCCGATCCCGAGGGCGTCGCCCACGGCTTCGGCCGTCAGGTGCGTCGTCTGGAAGCCGAACGGGCCGGTGAAGCAGTTCGCGCCGCCGGAGTTCAGGACGACGGCACGGGCGACGCCGTCGCCGACGACCTGGCGGGACCAGATGACGGGGTGCGCCTGGGCTCGGTTGCTGGTGAAGACGGCGGCCACGGCCGCGTCGGGGCCGTCGTTGACGACGAGGGCGACGTCCGGCTTGCCGCTCGTCTTCAGGCCGGCGGTGACACCGGCGGCGCGGAAGCCCGCTGCCGCGGTGACGCCCTGGAGGCCCGGCTCGGTCTGGGTGGTCGTGCCTGCGTCGGTCACGGTGCGACTCCGTCCACGCTGAGGCCCGTGGTCTCGGGGAGACCGAGGGCGATGTTCGCCGACTGGACGGCGGCGCCCGCCGTGCCCTTGGCGAGGTTGTCGAGCGCGGTCACCGCGACGACGCGGCCGGCGGCCTCGTCGACGGCGATGCCGACGAGCGCGGTGTTCGCACCGATCGTGTCCGCGACCCGGGGGAACTCGCCCTCGGGCAGCAGGTGGACGAAGGGCTCGTCGGCGTACGCCTGTTCCCAGGCGAGCCGGACGTCGCGTGCGCTGACGCCGGGCGAGAGCTTCGCGGTGGTGGTCGCCAGGATCCCCCGCGACATCGGGACCAGGACCGGCGTGAACGAGATCGTCACATCGGAGGCTCCCGCGACCTGCAGGTTCTGCTGGATCTCGGGGACGTGCCGGTGCGAACCGCCGACGGCGTACGCGCTGGCGGACCCCATGATCTCGGAGGCCAGGTAGGTGGTGCTGAGCTTCTTTCCTGCACCGCTCGGGCCGACGCTGAGCACCGCGACGAGGTCGTCGGACTCGACGAGGCCGGCCTGGATGCCCGGCTGGATGCCGAGCGTCACCGCGGTGACGTTGCAGCCGGGTACCGCGATGCGCTTCGTGCCGACCAGGGCGGAACGCTGCTTGCCCTGCGACGCGATGTCGTCGACCTCGCGCCATTCATCGGCCGAACCCGGGGCGGGTGCCGCGAGCAGGAGCTCGGGCAGACCGTAGGTCCACGCGCCGAAGTAGTCACCGCCGTAGAACCGCTCCCACGCCGCCGGGTCCGTCAGACGGTGGTCCGCGCCGCAGTCGATGACGAGCGCGTCGTCGCCGAGTTCCGCGGTGATCGCACCCGACTGCCCGTGCGGCAGCGCCAGGAACACCACGTCGTGCCCGCGCAGCGTCTCGGCCGTCGTCTCCGCCAAGGTCAGGTGCGACAGCGAACGGAGGTGCGGCTGGGTCGCGATCAGGGGCTGTCCGGCGTTCGAGAACGCCGTCACCGTCCTGACCTCGAACTCGGGGTGGGCGGAGAGCACGCGCAGGAGCTCACCACCCGCGTAGCCGGAGGCTCCCGCCACGGCGACGGATACGGACATGGGATTCCACCTTTGGTCGGACTGGTCGTCGAGAGAGTCGGAGGCGGCGACCCCGGGCGGTGCTGATCCCGTGTGGGTCAGTCGCGCAGGGTCGCCCCGAATCGCTCGCCGGCACGTCGGACAGCGCCGTCACGGGCCTCGGTGGCCTCGGCAGCGGTCAGCGTGCGGTCCGTGGCACGGAAGCGCAGGGCGAACGTCAGGGACTTCTGTCCCTCGTCCACGCCGGAGCCCCGGTAGTCATCCACGAGCCGAGCATACTCCAACAGGTCCCCGGCGCCAGAGCGCACCGCATCCAGCACGTCACCGGCCGGCACGCCGACGTCGACGACGAGCGAGAGGTCCTGCGTGGCTGCCGGGTACGAGACGATCGGCGCGACCGCGACGAGTTCCGGGGCCGCGGCGACCAGCGCGTCGAGGTCGAGCTCGACGACCGCCACCACGCGGGGCAGGACGGCGGCCTCGGCCAGTTCGGGCAGGAGCTCTCCGGCGACGCCCACGACCGTGCCGTCGACGAGCAGCGACGCGGCACGGCCCGGGTGCAGTGACGGGTGGGTCGTCTGCGCGACGGTGAGTTCGACACCGACGGCCCAGGCGACCTGGCGGGCCGCGTCGATCGCGTCGGCGATGCCGAACGGTTCTGCCGTGGCGCCGGGCTGCTTGACGACCCGGTGGCCGGTGAGCAGTGCGGCGACGTGGAAGGGCTGGGCGGGCAGCGAGGCGTCCAACGCCTCGAGCGTTGCACGGTCGGGCCGGGCGGCGCCCGCCGGGACCTCGTCGGTGCCGAGCGTCACGCCCGTCACCGGCAGGAACACCCGGGACGTCTCGTAGAGCGCGACGTCGACGAGCCCACGCGACACGTTGCGACGGGCGGCGTCGACCAGGGCCGGCACGCCACTGCGGCGCAGGAGGTTCTGCTCGCTGTCCAGGGCGTTGGCGAGCACGACGCTCGGTCCGCCCTGCGGGTCGATCCCCGGGTAGGCGTCCTGCGTGGCCGCCGACACGAACGGTGCCGTGACGACCTCGGTCAGGCCCGCCGCGGCCAGCGCCGAGGCGACCCGGCGACGAGCCTGCTGGTGCCGGGTCAGGCCCCGACCGGGCGGAGCGACCGGCAGCACGCTCGGGATCCGGTCGTAGCCGACGATGCGCGCGACCTCTTCGACGAGGGTGGTGTCGTCGGTCAGGTCGGGACGCCAGGTGGGCGGGGTGACCGCGAGCTGCTCGCCGTCGGCCTCGACCCTGGCGCCGACCGCACGGAGCGTGTCGATGACCTCGGCGTCGGTGTACTCGACACCGACGAGCTCGGCCGGACGCGAGAGCCGCATCGTCACGGTCGCCCTCGGCTCGCTGTCGACGAGCGTCGACCCGAGGGCGTCCGCGGTGCCGCCGGCGAGCTCGACGAGGAGCTCGACGGCACGGTTCGCCGCAGCCTCGGCCACCTGCGGGTCGACCCCACGCTCGAAGCGCCGGGATGCCTCGCTGGGGAGCTTGTGGCGACGAGCGGTGCGGGCGATGGAGACCTGGTCGAACCCGGCGGCCTCGATCAGGACGTCGGTCGTGCTCGCCGAGATCTCGGTGCGGGCTCCGCCCATGACGCCGGCGAGGCCGACGGGACCGTCGTCGTCCGTGATGACGAGGTCTTCGCGGTCGAGCTTCCGGACGGTGCCATCGAGGGTCTCGAGCGTCTCGCCGGCGGTCGCGCGGCGTACGCCGAGGCCGCCCGCGATGGTCTGCAGGTCGTAGCCGTGCAGCGGCTGACCGAGCTCGAACATGACGTAGTTCGTGATGTCGACGGGGAGTGAGATGGAGCGCACGCCAGCCAGGGAGAGGCGCGACACCATCCAGGACGGTGTCTTCGCGGTGGGGTCGATCCCGCGGACGACACGGGTGACGAACGTCGACGCTCCGACACGACCCCGGATCGGGCCCTGGTCGTCGATCGTGACCCGGAAGCCCTCGGCCGAACGCGGTGCGACGCGGTCGACGGGGTCGTGGAAGCTGGCTCCGGTGGCGTGCGCGTACTCACGGGCGACCCCGCGCATGCTGAGCACGTAGCCGCGGTCCGGCGTGACGTTGATCTCGACCGCGGCGTCGTCGAGGCCGAGGAGCGCGATGGCGTCGGCGCCGACGGTGGGATCCATGCCGAGGTCGGCGAAGCGCAGGATGCCGTCGTGCTCGTCGCCCAGCCCGAGCTCGCGGGCCGAGGCGATCATGCCGTCGGACACGTGCCCGTAGGTCTTGCGGGCGGCGATCGGGAACGGCCCGGGCAGGACTGCGCCGGGCAGCGTGACCACGACGAGGTCGCCGACGTCGAAGTTGTGGGCGCCGCAGACGATGCCTCGGGGCTCGGCCTCGCCGACGTCCACCTGGCACCAGTTGATGGTCTTGCCGTTCTTCTGCGGCTCGGGGACGCGCTCGAGGACCCGACCGACCACGATGGGTCCGGTCAGGTCGAAGGTGTGGACGTCCTCTTCCTCGAAGCCGACCGACACGAGCGCCGAGTGGACGTGCTCGAGGGTGACGTCCTCGGGGAGGTCGACCGACTCACCGAGCCAACGGAGTGGGACGCGCATCAGACCACCGTTCCGAACTGCTGCGAGAAGCGGATGTCGCCCTCGAGGAAGTCACGCATGTCGTTCAGGCCGTTGCGGAACTGCAGTGTCCGCTCGATGCCCATGCCGAACGCGAAGCCCTGGTACTCGTCCGGGTCGATGCCGGCGGCACGCAGGACGTTGGGGTTCACCATGCCGCAGCCACCCCACTCGACCCACCGCGCGCCACCCTTGGCGTTCGGCTGCCAGACGTCCATCTCGGCGCTGGGCTCGGTGAACGGGAAGTAGTTCGGGCGGAGCCGGATCTGCGCCTCGGCGCCGAACATCTGCCGGGCGAAGTGCTCGAGCGTGCCGCGCAGGTGCGCCATCGTCAGGCCCTTGTCGATCGCGATGCCCTCGACCTGGGTGAAGACCGGCAGGTGCGTGGCGTCGAGCTCGTCGGCCCGGTAGACGCGACCCGGCGCGATGACGTACAGCGGGAGGTCACGCGACAGCAGCGACCGCACCTGCACCGGCGAGGTGTGGGTGCGCATGACCAGGTGCCGGTCGACCGGCTCGACGAAGATCGTGTCCGCCATGGCCCGGGCCGGGTGGTCCTGGTCGAAGTTCAGCGCGTCGAAGTTGAACCACTCGTGCTCGAGCTCGGGGCCTTCTGCCACCTCCCACCCCATGCCGACGAAGATGTCGGCGACGGCTTCGTTCAGCAGCGAGAGCGGGTGGCGGGAGCCGGTGGCTCGGTGGACCGGCAACGCGGTGACGTCGACGCGCTCGGCTTCGAGCCGTGCGCGCTCCTCGGCCACCGCGAGGACGGATTCCTGCTCGGCGATCGCTGCGTTCACCCGCCCGCGGGCCTGCCCGACGAGCTTGCCCGCCGCGGCCTTCTGCTCCGGCGGCACACTGCGCATCGATGCGTTCATCCGCGCCAACGGTGACTGCTCACCGATGTGCGCGGCCCTGGCCTGCTTCAGTTCGGCGACCGTCGTCGTGGCACGGACGGCAGCGAGGGCCGCGTCCACCGCGTCGGCGACGGCCGATTCGCTGATCTCGAGAGGTTCTGACACGAGACCCAAGCCTACCGGCCGTCGGGATACCACCCGCCTGCACCGAGCGGACGGTGGATGGCCGACGCCGGCTACCGGCCTGGGGAGGGAGGAGCGTCAGCTCCGGAGCGCGAAGGCCGACTCGTACAGGCACACCGACGCGGCCGTGGCGAGGTTCATCGACTCCGCCTGCCCGTAGATCGGCACCTTGACGGCCCGGTCGACGAGGGCCAGGTCGTCGGCGGTGAGTCCGCGGGCCTCGTTGCCGAAGACCCACGCGGTCGGTCCGTCGAGCATCCCCTCGGCGCGGACCACCGGCAGGTCGTCGCCGGAGACGTCCGCCGCGAGCACCGTGTACCCGAGGGCCTTCGCACGCTCGATCGTGTCCGCCAGGGTCACGCCGACGGACACCGGCACGTGGAACAGCGACCCGGTCGTCGACCGGACGACCTTCGGGTTGTACGGGTCGACCGAGCGTCCGGTCAGCACCACCGCGTCGGCGCCGGCCGCGTCGGCGGCCCGGATGATCGTGCCGGCGTTCCCCGGGTCCCGCACCTCTTCGAGGATGGCGACCAGTCCGGGCAGCGCGGCCTGGTCGTCGGACGCACCACGGGCCTCCGGGTCGGCGGCGGCCGCAGCGCGGTCCGGGAAGACGTCCTTCACGGACGTTGGGAACTGCTGGCACACCGCCACCACGCCCTGCGGTGTGACCGTGTCGGCCATCGCGTCGAGCACCTGCTCGGTCACGAACCAGGTGTCCACCGGCGCGTCGTCGAGCCCGTGGCGGGCAGCGGCGGTCGGGGTCACGTAGAGCTCGCGCAGGAGCTCCGGGGCGTACTCCAGCGCTTCACGGACCGCTTGGGGCCCTTCCAGCAGGAACAGGCCGGTCTCGGCCCGGACGTCCTTCTTGGCCAGGGCCGCAACGGCCTTCACGCGTCCGGCACGGGGGTTCTCGAGGAGATCGCTCACGACCCAAGTCTAGGAACGACGAAACCCCCGCCGTGCGGCGGGGGTTTCGCGAGCAGAAGAACTGACTACGCAGCCTTCGGGGCCGAGGTGTCGGCCGGGAGGGCCTTCTTCGCGGTCTCGACGAGCGCGGTGAAGGTCTCGGGGTTGTTCACCGCGAGGTCGGCGAGGATGCGACGGTCGACCTCGACGCCGGCCAGGTTGAGGCCCTGGATGAGGCGGTTGTAGGTCAGGCCGTTCGCACGGGACGCAGCGTTGATGCGCTGGATCCAGAGGCGACGGAACTCGCCCTTCTTCGCGTGACGGTCGCGGTACGCGTAGACGAGGGAGTGGGTGACCTGCTCCTTGGCCTTGCGGTACAGGCGCGAACGCTGGCCGCGGTAGCCCTCGGCGCGTTCGAGGATGACGCGGCGCTTCTTGGCGGCGTTGACCGCTCTCTTTACTCGTGCCATTGCACTATTCCTTTACGATCTGCGGGGCTCAGTGGCCGAGGAGCTTCTTGACGTTCTTCGCGTCACCCTTGGAGAGGACCTGGTCCTCGTTCAGGCGGGCCTTGCGCTTGGAGCTCTTGACCTCGAGGTTGTGACGCATACCGGCCTGCTGCTTCATGATCTTGCCGGTACCGGTGACCTTGAAGCGCTTCTTCGACCCGGAGTGGGTCTTCTGCTTGGGCATGGTGGTGCCTTTCCGTGGGATGGATGGGGGGCCGCGTCGTTGCGGGGTCGGTCCGGGGACCTATTCGGCCGCGGCGTCCGTGGATTCCGCAGCTGCCTCGGACGTGGAACCGGCCTCGGCCTCGTCCTTGCCCTTCGCGGCGTGCTCGGTGGCACGACGCTCGGCCTTCTGTGCAGCACGCTTGGCGTTCTGCTCGCCCTTGACGTCGGACTTGTTCTTGAGCGGGGCGATGATCATCGTCATGTTGCGCCCGTCCTGGGTCGGACGCGACTCGACGACGCCGAACTCGGCGATCTCTTCCGCGAACTTCTGGAGGAGACGGACACCCTGCTCCGGACGCGACTGCTCGCGGCCACGGAAGAGGATCATCGCCTTCACCTTGTCGCCGCCGAGGAGGAACCCCTCGGCGCGCTTGCGCTTCGTCTCGTAGTCGTGCACGTCGATCTTCAGGCGGAAACGGACCTCTTTCAGGTCCGTGTTCACCTGGTTGCGACGAGCTTCCTTGGCCTTCTGAGCGGCCTCGTACTTGAACTTGCCGTAGTCCATGATCTTGGCCACGGGCGGCTTCGAGTTCGGCGCGACCTCGACCAGATCCAGTTCGGCTTCCTGCGCGAGACGCAGTGCCATGGCGATCGGGACAACGCCGACCTGCTCACCCTGCGGACCGACGAGTCGGACTTCGGGAACGCGGATTCGGTCGTTGGTACGGGGATCGGTGATGCGGAGCTCCTTCAATCAGGTGGTGGCCGTCCGGGGCGTTTGCCCTGGACGACAGCACGAGAGAGGAGATCTGACGCACGGGATGTCGACCCGTTCGGCAGCCGCCCTGCATCGGATCCGTGGGATCCGACCGACGAGCACAACACGTGCACTCGCGGAGCGGTGGTGACCCGGTAGCCTGGTGGAACGCGGCCGCGGGTGGGAGAGACTCCTCTTTCGTGACACCGTCCGGGTGTTGTCGAGGATCTTGACGTCAGAGAACTGATGTCGAGGGAACTGACGGCACACGGACAGCATCTGCCGCGAGCAAGCCTAGCAGAGGAGCACCGTGAGCGACACCCCGATCGACGACACCGGCATCGACGCCGCCAGGGACATCGCGGAGGTGCCGGCGGTCGAACTCATCAACACCGTTGCGGTGCACCTGCTCAGTGCCGCGGCCGTGAAGGTCGGCCTGGCCGACGACCCGCAGGAACAGACCGACCTGGACGAGGCGCGGAAGCTCATCACCGCGCTGGCCGGCCTGGTCACCGCCGCCGCGACCGAGATCGGCGACCACCACGCCCGCCCGCTCCGCGACGGACTGCGGTCACTGCAGCTCGCCTTCCGCGAGGCGTCGGCGATACCGGACGCGATCGGTGCCGGACCGGGCGAGAAGTACACGGGTCCCGTCAACTAGACGACGTCACCCGATGACGGACGGGAGGCCCGTGGCGGTGTCGCCACGGGCCTCCCGTCCGTTCGTGGGTCGCGCTCAGGACCCGCTGTCGCCGACCAGGCGCGCGACGGCCGCGAGCGGGATCCCGACCCAGTCGGGTCGGTTGCGGGTCTCGTAGACGACCTCGTAGACCGCCTTGTCGAGCTCGAAGGCGTCGAGCAGTGCGCTGTGGGCGGCGAGGTCCGCGCCGGTGCCCTGCTGGTAGCCCTCGAGGAAGCGTGCGCGCGCCTCGGCTGCCCAGGAGGCGGCGTCGACCGGCTCGGCATCGTGCGCCAGCGCACCCGCGACGTAGTCGAACGAGCGCAGCATGCCCGCGACGTCGCGAAGGGTGACGTCCGGCAGCGAGCGTTCGTCGAGGGGGCGGAGCGGTTCGCCCTCGAAGTCGAGGAAGACCCACCCGCGGGGTTCCGGTGCCGACAGGACCTGTCCGAGGTGCAGGTCACCGTGGATGCGCTGCAGGTCCGGCCACGCGGTGTCAGCGGCACGGGCGTAGACGGCGCGGATGGCGTCGGCGTGCTCGGCGACGGCCGGGGCCTCGCGGGCGGCGGTGTCAAGTCGGGCGTGCATCGTCGCGACGGCGACGTCCCGTCGGGACGCGTCCGCCGGTTCCGTCGGCAGCGCTCCCGCCAGGGTGCGGTGCACGTCGGCGAGCGCGGTGCCGAGCTGCTCCGCGCGGTCACCGAACGGGGTGCCGGCCTGCGCCTCCTGCAGGGCGACGCGCCAGGCGTCGTCGAGCCCGGGCAGGAACTCCTGGGCGAAGGCGAGGTGACCCGTCGCCGTGCCGTCCGGGCGTCCGACGTCGGGCCAGTCGGCGCGGAGGGCACCGTAGACCCGCGGCACGCGCGTGCTGCCCGCCGCCGTGAGGGCGAGCTGCGTGGTCACGTCCGGGTTGTCGCCGTGGTGCAGCACGCGGAAGACCTTGATGATGACGCGGTCGCCCGACTCGGTGTCGCAGATGACCGAGGTGTTGGACTGCTCACCCGTCAGGACCCGGGCCGCGGTGACCCGGCCGATCGGGCTGAGGCTGTCCGGTGCCGCGTCGATGCGTGCGGCGAGCGCCGAGACCCATGCGAGGTCGGTGGTGGCGTCGACGATCGCGCCGTCGGGGCCGCTGGTGATCGGCGACTGGTAGAGGACGGGGACCGCGGGGGCCTCGTCGAGCACCAGCCGGGTCCCGTCGTCGGTGGAGATCGTCCGGAGGCGTGGCACGGACCCCTTCGAGGCGTACCAGCGGCGGTCGGCGATCCAGGACTCGAGGTCGCGGTCGCTCGGCGTGCTGGTGTCGGGGGCCGTGGTGCCGGGGGCGCTGGGTGCTCCGTCGCTCATGCAGCGGAACCTACGCGCCGGGGCCTGGCGAGGTGCCGAGTCCTCCACAGGACGCGCTGGCGAACGCTCCGTCCACGGAAGCCCGCTGCCCCCGGTCTGACACGGGCGCGTCGGACGACACTTGCGGCATGCCCCGATCCGCTGCCGCTCCTCCCCCCGCCGCTGACGCTGCACGTGCGCTCCCCGATCCCCGCCGGACCTGGCGGATCCTCGACGACCGCAGGCTCCCCGCACTCGAGCCGTTCGCCGCCGACGTGCGCCGTCACGATGCGGTGACGGTGCGCGAGACGGTGTGGGACTCCGACGACCGGGTGCTCGCCGCCGAGGGTGTCGTGCTCACACGGTTGCCGGACGGCGCCTGGACGATCGACCGGGGTGGGGACGGGATCGACCCGGAACCGCTCGGGAGCGCGTCCGACGATCCCCCACGGGACGCCGTCGAGGTGTTCCTGCGTGGTCGTCCCCTGCGGGTGGTCCTGGTCCGTGACACCGCCACGACGCTCGTGACCCTCCGCGGCGGCGACGGCCGGGTGCGGGCCGAGGTCGCCGACGTGCGCGTGGACGACGGCGACCCGGACACCACCGTGCTGCGGTCGTCGCGGTGGTGGGCCCTGACGGACGACGGACGCGACGGCGCCACGGCACGAGCGGCCGAACGAGCCCTGCACGACGCGGCGACCGATCCGGTGGACGTCGCGTCGGTTCCGCTCCCCCGAGGCCCGGAGCCCACCCCGGAGCGACGACGCGGCCGAGCGAAGCGCCCCCGGCCGGACACCGCCGCCGGGTTCGTCCTGCGGGTGCTCGATGCTCTGCGGCGTGACCTCGTCGCGGCGGATCCCCGTGTACGAGCCGACGGGCCCGAGGCCGTGCACGACCTGCGGAAGGTGCTGCGTCGCCTGCGCAGTGTGCTCGCGGCGTTCCGCGGCGCGCTCGACCGTCAGGCGACGGAGGAGCTCCGTGCCGCCCTGGCCCAGACCGGGCGGATCGCCGGGACCGCTCGCGACGCCGAGGTGCTGCACGCCGGCCTGTCGCGGTCGGCCGCACGAGCCCCCGCCGGGTACGTGGACGCCGAGACCCTGGACCGCATCGGTTCGGAGACCGCGGGACGTCGCAGCGTCGCTGCGGCCGAACTCCGGCGAGCGCTGCGCTCCGACGCCTGGTTCCGGACACTCGACGCCCTCGACGACCTGCTGCTGCGGGCACCGGCCGGGCCGCACGCGGACGACGACGCAGCCGCGTTCGTCACCAGGCGCATCCGGCACGAGCGGGCCCGCGTCGGTCGGCTGCTGGGTGATCCCAGCGATGACCTCGACACCCTGCACGAGGTCCGGAAGGCCGCGCGCCGGTTGCGCTACGCACTGCAGGCGGCCGGTGACCTGCCCGACGTGGGGAAGCGGCGACTCGGACGGCTGCGACGGGTGCAGGAGACCCTGGGCGAGACGCTCGACGCCGCACACGCAGCCGATGCGTACCGACGACTGGCCGCTGTGGCAGCGCAGCACGGCGAGGACACGTTCGGGTACGGCGTCCTGGCGACGACCGAGCAGGCGGCCGGCACGCAGGGCCTGCACCGATCGCGGAAGCTGCTCGCCCGGCTCTGACCGGATGCGAGAATCGGGCCGTGCCGCACTACTTCGAGGACCTCGCTGCCGGACAGACCTTCACCACGCCGGGGCGCACCATCACCGAGGCGGACGTGGTGTCGTTCGCCTCGTGGACGAACGACAACAACCAGGTGCACACGGACGTCGAGTTCGCGGGGAAGACCCGGTACGGGCAGCGGATCGTGCACGGGTTGCTCGGCACCTCGCTGTGCCTCGGGCTCATCGCGCGCACGGGCGTGTTCGAGGGGTCCGCGGTGGCACTGCTCGGGATCGACCAGTGGCGCTTCACCGAGCCGGTGTTCATCGGGGACACCGTGACCTGCACCGTCGAGGTCCTGGGCACCCGGCTGACGAGTTCGGGCAGGACCGGGATCGTCGAGCGAGCGGTGGCACTGCGGAACCAGCACGGCGTGGTCGTCCAGCAGGGACGGATGGACGTCATGGTGCTCACCCGCGGCGCCGCGATCGACTGAGCGACCGCTCGACGAGAGCCCCGCAGAACCTGCTCCGCGCAATCCTGACTCCCTCTTTACAACGATGTACCAGCACGGGAGCATGGACGCATGAGCACGCTCGACGGCACCGTGGCCGCACCTGACTCCGCTTCCGCCCCCGGCCTCCCCCTCGCTTCGCGGCAGGACGGCACGTACCCCCGGCCGCAGATGCTCCGCACCGCGTGGGCCGACCTCGACGGCACGTGGTCGTTCCGGAGCGACGGCGACGACCCCGCGTGGCACACCGGCTTCACCGACGCACGGGACATCGTCGTCCCGTTCCCGCCCGAGTCCCCGGCCTCGGGCATCGACGAGCCCGGCTTCCACCCCGTGGTCTGGTACTCCCGTGCGATCACCCGCTCCGAGCTCGACGCCGCCGGGTTCGGCGACGGCGCCCCTCGACTCGTCCTGCACTTCGGCGCCGTCGACCACCGCGCCCGCGTCTGGATCGACGGGCAGTTCATCGGCGGACACGAGGGCGGCCACACTCCGTTCTCCTTCGACGTCACCGAAGCGCTGGCCACCGACCCCGACGCCGTGCACACCCTGGTGGTCCGCGCCGAGGACGACCCGCACGACCTGACCCAGCCGCGCGGCAAGCAGGACTGGCACGAGGACCCGCACGCGATCTGGTACCGCCGGACCACCGGGATCTGGCAGACGGTCTGGCTCGAGGCCGTGCCGACCGCCTCGATCGCGTCCCTGCGCTGGACGAACGTCGACCACGCGACCATGCGACTGACGGTCCGGCTCGACGGTCACCGCACCGGCGGCGAGCGCCTGCGCGTCGAGGCCCGCTGGGACGACCGCGACGAGCACCTCGCCACGATCGAGACCACCGTCGGCGAGACCGGCGACGAGTTCGACGTGGTCGTGCCGATCGCGCGGCAGACGAACGGGCAGGCCGAGGACGAGCTGCACTGGACGCCGGACACGCCCCGGCTGATCGACGCCACGGTCGCACTGCTGCCGCGCTCCGGCGACGGCACGACAGCGAGCACCGGCGCGCTCGACGCCGTCGCCAGCTACTTCGGGATCCGGACGGTCGGGGTCGACGGCGGCGCGTTCCTGCTCAACGGCCGACGCCACGACGTCCGCAGCGTCCTGAACCAGGGCTACTGGCCCGAGTCCCACATCGCCGCCCCGTCCCGCCAGGCACTCCGCCGCGAGGTCGAACTCATCAAGGAGCTCGGCTTCAACGCGGCCCGCAACCACCAGAAGATCGAGGACCCGCGGTTCCTGTACTGGGCCGACCGACTCGGGCTCATGGTGTGGGGTGAGGCTCCCGGCGCCTACGCGTTCTCTCCCCGCGCCGTGCAGCGTCTGGTGCGCGAGTGGATGGACGCCGTCGAGCGTGACGCCTCGCACCCGTCGATCGTCACGTGGGTGCCCGCCAACGAGAGCTGGGGCGTGCAGCACATCGCCACCGACCCGGCCCAGCAGGCCTACGCACGGGCCCTCGCCGACGTCACGCGGGCGTTGGACCCGACGCGTCCGGTGATCTCGAACGACGGGTGGGAGCACACGAACTCCGACATCGTCACGATCCACGACTACGAGGGCGACGGACCCCGGCTCGCGGCGACCTACGCGGACGAGACCGCTCGGGCCCGACTCCTCGGTGGCATCGGCCCGGCGGATCGCCGCATCCTGGTCGGCGGCGCCGAGGACCTCGGCCAGCCGGTCATGCTCACCGAGTTCGGGGGCGTGAACTACCAGCCGGGCGTCCAGCGCGAGGACGGCTGGGGCTACACGTCGGCCAGTGACGGCGACGACTGGGTCGCCCGCATCACCGCGCTGTACGACGCGATCCGTGCGAGCTCGTTCCTCGCCGGGTCCTGCTACACGCAGCTCACCGACACCATGCAGGAGACGAACGGCCTGCTCAACGCAGACCGGTCCCCGAAGGTGCCGATCGAGCAGATCCGTCGCGCGGTCACGGGGCGCTAGCCGGGAGGCCCGCACTCCGTGAGCAGCAATGGTCGGGTCCGGCAGACGGATCCGACCATTGCTGCTCCCGAAGCACACCGGTCACGTCGCGGCGGACGCGTGACGGCCCGCGATGCGGGGCGCGGCCCGCGGTCTGGGAGGATCGGGCGGGTGACGAACGTGGCGGAAGCGAGCCGGGCCTCCAGGCGGGGGTTCCGCAGCCTGCTGACCGGACGACGCAGCGCCTGGACCGCACCGCTGCTGATCTGGGCGGCCTCGCGGGTGGTCAGCACCGTGCTGCTGGCGACCGTGTACCTGCTGGCGACCGCGAACGGCTGGCCGTTCGCCTCGTACCGGCAGGATCCCTCGTTCTTCACGTTCTCGGGCTCGTGGGACGCCTCGTTCTACCGGATCATCGCCGAGCACGGGTACCCGGCGACGCTGCCGACCGATGACTCCGGGCACGTCCTGCCGAACGCGTGGGCGTTCCTGCCCGTGTTCCCCGCGGTGGTGCGGGTCGTGATGACGCTGACCGGAGCGTCGTTCTGGGTCGCCGGGGTCGTGGTGGCGTCGATCGCCGGGGCGGGTGCCTGCGTGCTGCTGTACCGGCTGGTGCTCGCCGTCGGGTGCTCGCACCGAGCCCGCTGGGCGACGGCCCTGTTCGCGTTCGCACCGACGGGGTTCCTGCTGCAGGTCGCCTACGCGGAGAGCCTGCTGCTCGTGCTGCTGTTCGGCGCGCTGCTCGCGCTGGTCGGGCGACGGTACTGGCTGATCGCCCCGCTCGGTGTCGTGGCGGCGTTCACGAAGCCCGGGGTCCTCGCGCTGGCGCTGGCACTGGCCGTGCACCTGGTCCTGCGGTGGGTGGCGTGGCGCCGACAGCAGGACGCGTTCCCGTGGCGCGACCGGATCGCGATCGTGGTGACCGGCCTGGTCGTCGCGGCTGCGGGACTGGCGTGGCCCGTCATCGCGACGGCCGTGACGGGGCGACCGAACGCGTACCTGGACACCGAGTTGTCGTGGTGGGTGGGGTTCGTCGGCCGCCGGCACTTCGCGCCGCTGACGCCGTGGTTCACGATGGCGTCGACGTGGCTCGGGCCGCTCGGCATCGGACTCGTCGTGGTGGTGCTCGCCGGCGCGGTGTGGTTCTTCTCGCGCAGGAGCACCAGGGCCCTGGGCACCGACGTGCTCGCGTTCACGGCGTCCTACGGGCTGTACCTGGTGGCGGTGTTCCTGCCGCAGCAGTCGTTGCCGCGGTTGCTCATGCCGGCGGCGCCGTTGCTCGGGTCGGACGTGTTCGTGGGGACGCGGCGGCGGGCGGTGACGTGGCTGGTCGTCGGGGTGTGCCTGCAGCCGGTCGCGATCGTGCTGCTGTGGTTCCTCGGGTACCCGTGAGCGGTGCTGGTCGTCGGCTCTGCAAGACACCGGTGTTCGCCGGTTGAACACGCGCAGACCGCGGTGCGACGCGCGAACGCGGGTGTTTTGCGGGCCGCGACAGCGCTACGCGTCGAAGGTGTGGAACCAGGCCGATCCGCCGGGGTGCTGCACCGTGATCATCTCGTCGAGGTCTCGGTAGGGGCCGTCCTGGTTGTGGCTCGCCGACTTGATGCGGATGGTGCCGTCGGGCTCGGTGAAGACCTCGGACACGATGGTGGTGTGGTCGGGTGAGCCGTTGGCGTTCCAGTCGAAGAACACGATGTCGCCGACCTTCACCTTGTCGCGCTCGTCCGACGAACGCCGGGTGAGCCCGAACTCGCCCGCGTTGTCCGCGAGCCAGGGGTCCATCGTCGGGCAGTAGGTCCACGTCGCGCTGTGCTCGGCACCGGCCGCCCGGTTGTACCAGTCCGACCGCTGCTCCCACCCACGGGCGATGAGCGTCTGGCTGACGTAGTTCGCGCAGTCGCCGCCGATGGGGTTCATCGTGCCGTACTCGGCGAGGTTGTAGTCCTTCCAGTACCGCATCGCGTAGGCGAGCTGCCGGTCGACGTCGGTCAGTGCGGCGTAGGCGAGGGTGGTCGAGGCGACAGCGCTGCCCGCAGCGGGCGTCGCGGCGGCGGTCGGCCTCGGCGATGCGGTCGCGGTGTCCTGGGTGGCGCCGCTCTGCCCGTCGTTCGCGGCGCTGCCGTTGCCGTCCGAGGACTGGTTCGCCGACGGGGTGGGTTCGATCGCGGACGTGAAGAGTGCGACGTCGGCGTCGCCGGCGGTGTACATCGCCTGGTGCGGGGCCGTGAAGGTCACCTTCGACGCGGTGGCCTGCACGTCACGCGCCGCGACACCGCCGACGGTGACGCCCTTGACGGCGGCGAGTCCGGTCCCCGTCACGGTGACCGTGACGCCACCGGCGAGCGGGACCTGTGCCGGAGCGAGGGCCTTCGCGACGGGTTTCGCCGTCGTCGTCGACGTGTCGTCCCCACCACGGGAGCTCCCGCGCCCGCCGACCGACCCATTGCCCTTGTCACTGCCGGAGGAGCACGCCGCGACGGCGAGCCCGATCCCGGCGACGCCGGCGAGGGACAGGAGTGCGCGGCGGTTCATCGAGGCAGTCATGACACGACCAGCGTAAGCGACACCTCCGTCGTTCCGACACGGCATGATCGTCTTCGGGGGCGAGCGTCCTCCGTGTCCCAGCGGACCCGTTCGGAAGGAACACACACATGCCCGAGAGCCACGACTTCTTCGTCGCGACCGACCCCGAGACCGCCCGTGCACAGGTGCGCGAGGCCCTGTCCCGCGAGGGCTACACCGTCGACGACGCCGAGCAGGGTGCACTCCGTGCGACCCGCGGCAGCCTCGGCCTGACGCTGCTCATCGGCGGCATGGCGAACGACCGCACCTTCCACACCCGCCTGGACGTCCAGATCATGATCGCCCCGGACGGCCGCACCGTCGCCCGACTGCTGCGCGGCTCCGGCAAGTCCGCGATCAAGGGCGGAGCGCTCGGCATCTCGCGTGGCAACCGCGCCTTCGAGCAGGCCGCGAACGCGATCCACACCACCTTCGCGCAGTCCGGCGTGCTGACCGAGAGCATCGCGGGCTGACGCTCGGGGCGTCGAGGCTCCCGTCGGCGCGCTGACGGACCGGGGGGCCGGTGCCAGCCGTCGTCAGGCCTCTCGTCCTTCAGGAGGTCGCGTCAGCACGCCCGACGGACAGCCCGACGACGGCAGAACGGCCCGGAACCTGTGGGTTCCGGGCCGTTCGTGTTGCTACCTGGTGGAGCTAAGGGGATTCGAACCCCTGACCTTCTCATTGCGAACGAGACGCGCTACCAACTGCGCCATAGCCCCAAGTGCTCGATCACATTAGCACCCTCGGTCGGCCCAGCCGAAATCGCCGGTGGCCCGTCGGGCGTGCCGCGGGTCAGACCGCGCGGCGCCGCCGCATGATCGCGTCGAGGTCGGCCTGCTGGTAGGCGTCGTCGTCGAGGACTCCCATGCCGGCCCACTTGCTCGGCGGACCGGCGGGAGCAGCGGGTTCGTCGGCAGCGGGAGCAGCGGTCACAGAACCAGCGGCAGCAGCGGGTGCCCGCAGCCCGAGCCGCTCGGCCAGACGACCCTGGTCGTGCGCGGACAGCGATGCCGCAGCTTCCTCGAGCTCGGGTCGCATCCGCGAAACCCGCGCCAGCGAGGGGTCGGACTCCCCCGCGCGGATCGCCGCCGCTTCGGCCTCGGCTTCCGCCTTGGCCGCGGCGACGCGCTCCTTCAACCGGGCAGCGAGTTCCGCCGACGACTCGGGCGATGCAGCCGGTGCTGTCGGCCGCTCCACGTAGAGGGGCTTGGGCACGTGGTTCGGGGTCCACGAGCGATCCGCAGCGGGCGCGGCGGGTTGCTCGGTCGACAGGGGCGGGGCCGGGTCCGTCCAGGCGGTGGACGGCCGGGAGGCGCGGGTCGCGCCCGTCTCGCCGGCCGCGAGACGCTGCTTCCGCGCCGTCGCCACCTGGTGCAGCTGGGCCAGGACCGCGGCGGACCCACCGGCGGCGACGAGTCCGGCGACACCGACGAGCCAGAGCGACGGTGCCGCGACGAAGACCACGAGGGCCACGACGATGCCGAGCGTGCCGAACAGGGTCGCCCCGAGCCGGGAACGGCGCATGCGCATCGCGGTCAGGGCCGGCACGGCGGACGCCCGCTCGAGCACCGGGGCCTGCTCGGCCAGGCGGCGGGTGATCTCACGCTGCCGCGCTGCCTCGTGGGCTCGGACGATGGCGGTGCGCTTGGCCTCTTCGGACCGGGCGACGCGCTGCGCCTGGGCGAGGGACTTCGCGTTCATCTCGATGCGGACCTCGTCCGGCAGCTCGGCGGTCTGCGCGAGGATCCGCAGGGTCTGCTGCAGCCGGATGGCGTTCCGCTCCGTGGCCAGGTACTGGCGGCGGGCGGCCCACGACGGCATCAGGTAGACGAGCCAGAGGACGGCCGCGACGAGCAGGACGATGCCGCCACCCCACGAGCCGATTCCTGCCATGCGAACACGGTAGGGGCGGCGGTTCCCGCGCCGCGTCATTGCCGGACGCGTGTTGCGCGTGTCGGGGCGGAATCTGCGGAAGGCGAGCCGCGCCTCCAGGCCGTCAGAGGCGGCCCGTCAGATGCGGGGCGTCGTGTCCAGCGGCATCGCCGCCTCGTCGCGTGCGGCGAGCGGCACGGTGCCCACCCCGGGAGGCACCTGCCCCTGGACCCAGCGCTCGAGGACGCCGCCGCGGACCTCTTCCGCCACCAGCGCGAAGCAGAAGTGGTCGCGCCAGTCCCCGTTGATGTGGATGTACCGGCGACGGAGTCCCTCGTACCGGAAGCCGAGCTTCTCGACGACGCGCAGGCTCGGAGCGTTCTCCGGCCGGATGCAGATCTCGATCCGGTGCACGCCGAGCGACCGGAAGCAGTGGTCGACCGCGAGGGCGACCGAGATCGGCGTCACGTTGTGGCCGGCGGCGTCCTCGACGACCCAGTAGCCGATGGAGGCACTCGCGAGCGAGCCGTAGGAGATGCCGGAGACGTTGAGCTGACCGACGAAGCGGCCGTCGAGCTCCATCGCGAACGGGAGCCCGAGTCCCGCGCGGGCGTTGGCCTGGAGCGCGCGGATGCTGCCCCGGACGTCGGTCGAGACGTGTCCGGAGGGGTTCGTGGCCTCCCAGGTGCGGAGCCACGAGCGGTTCGTCGCGAGTGCCGCGTCGAGGTCGCGGGTGTCGCGGAGCCGGAGGGGCCGGATGGTGACCCGCCCGTGGGACAGGGTCGGGATCGTCGTCATCGCTGGGTTCCTCCGGGGTCCCGCCGCTGTGCGGGACGGGGTGTCCCGCCCGGGTCCGTGATCTGACGGACCCGAGCGGGATGGCCGACTATTCGCCCGCGTTGAACTCCTTCAGCCACGACTTGAGGTCGGGGCCGAGGTCATCGCGGTCCGAGGCGAGCTGCACGATCGCCTTGATGTAGTCGAGTTTGTCACCGGTGTCGTACCGGCGTCCACGGAACACGACGCCGTACACGCCGCCGGTCCACTCTTCGGCGCTCGCCATCTTCATGAGCGCGTCGGTCAGCTGGATCTCGCCGCCCTTGCCCGGCTCCTGCTTCTCGAGGACGTCGAAGACCTCGGGACGGATGACGTAGCGGCCGATGATGGCCAGGTTCGAGGGCGCCTCGCCCTGCGGGGGCTTCTCGACGAGCCCGGTGATCTTCACCACGTCGTCGGTGTCGGTCGGCTCGACCGTGGCGATGCCGTACAGGTGGGTCTGCGACTCGGGGACCTCGAGCAGGGCCACGATGGTGGCGTTCTTCTCGCCCTGGACCTCGATCATGCGCTGGAGCAGCGGGTCGCGGGCGTCGATGATGTCGTCACCGAGGAGCACGGCGAACGGCTCGCGGCCGACGTGCATCTTCGCGCGGAGCACGGCGTGGCCGAGGCCGAGCGGGTCGCCCTGCCGCACGTAGTGCATGTCGGCGAGGTCCGTCGACTGGTTCACCTTCTGCAGCTTCTCGTGGTCGCCCTTCTTGCGGAGGGTCTCCTCGAGCTCCGACACGTGGTCGAAGTGGTTCTCGAGCGCGTTCTTGTTGCGCCCGGTGATCATCAGCACGTCGGTCAGCCCGGCACCGACAGCCTCTTCCACCACGTACTGGATGGCCGGCTTGTCGACGACCGGGAGCATCTCCTTCGGCATCGCCTTGGTCGCGGGGAGGAAGCGGGTACCCAGCCCTGCGGCCGGGATCACCGCCTTCGAAATCTGGAAGCCCATGGTCAGACCGTATCCGATCCCCCTTTCGAGGGCATGTCGTCGCTCCGGGGGACACGAGACTCCGCGGGTTCCCGGCGGGAAGCCGCAACCGTACCCCCTCGGTAGACTCCTGCGCATGATCGCCGATCTCGGGAACGAGAAGCGCGCCCTGCGAGCCGAGCTCCGGCAGCGGCGGCGCACCCGGACCACGACCGAACGCGACGCGGACACCCAGACCCTGACCGCGACCCTGCAGCGCTTCGTCGAGGAACGCCAGGTGACGTCCCTCGCCCTGTACCTGTCCGCACCGGACGAGCCGAACGTCCGCCCGTTCCTGAACTGGGCGTTCGGGCAGGGGATCCGCGTGCTGCTGCCCGTCACCCGCGAGGACGGGCTGCTCGACTGGGCCGTGGGCGACGGCGAGAGCGAGACCGAGAGCCTGCTCGGCCTGCCCGAGGTGGTCGGCGAGGTCCTGTCCCCGCTCGCGATCAACGACGTCGACGCGATCCTCGCCCCGGCGGCGGCGGTCGGGCACGACGGCGTCCGCATGGGCTGGGGACGCGGCTACTACGACAAGACCCTAGGGTCCATGGCGAACCGTCCGCCCGTCTATGCTGTGATCTTCGACGCGGAGTACCTCGACGAGGTCCCGCGCGAACCCCACGACGAACCCGTCGACGGCATCATCACGCCGTCGCGCATCATCACGTTCCGGAGCTGACGTGCCCACCTACTCGTACCGTTGCACCGAGTGCGACAACGCGTTCGACATCAAGCAGTCCTTCTCCGACGCCACCCTGACGGAGTGCCCGGTCTGCGGCGGCGTCCTGCGGAAGGTGTTCTCTCCCGTCGGCGTGACCTTCAACGGTGGCGGCTTCTACCGCACCGACTCGCGCCCGGCCCCGAAGTCCGAGGGCTCGTCGAGCACCCCCGCGAAGTCCGAGCCGAAGAAGTCCGAGCCGGCGGGGAAGACCGAGTCGAAGCCCAGCAGCTCGAAGCCCGCCGCGTCCTGACGGGGTCCGCGCTCTCCGGATAGCTTGGGGCGCGTCGCCACTCGGCGGCCGTCCTCGACCCGGAAGGAGACCCTCGCATGAAGGGCTTCAAGGAGTTCCTGCTCCGCGGCAACGTCATCGACCTGGCCGTCGCAGTCGTCATCGGTGCGGCGTTCACCGCGATCGTCACCACGATCGTCAACGCCCTGATCAACCCGCTCATCGGTGCGGTGTTCAACGCGTCGAGCCTCGACGAGGCGCTGGTCGTCGCGATCCCCACGTTCTCCGGCGGTGACGCAGAACTGAAGTTCGGCGCGATCATCGGCGCCGTCCTGAACTTCGTCATCGTCGCCGCCGTCGTGTACTTCGCGCTCGTCGTGCCCGTCAACCACCTGAAGAAGGCGGCGTTCGAGCGCGTCCAGAACGACGAGCAGCAGACCCCGCAGGACGTGCCCCCGACCGACGTCGAGGTGCTGCTCGAGATCCGCGACCTGCTCCGCCCGCAGACCGGCGGCGCCGCGAGCACGGGGGCGCACATCGCCCCTTCGAACGCTCCAGAGGGGCCCGGCATCGGCGGCTCGACGAAGCTCTAGCCCCGGGGCCGCCGCAGGACACCGGTGTTCGTGCGCCGCACACCCGCAAACCGCGGTGCGCAGCGCGAACACCGGTGTTTGCGGAGACGGGCGCCCGCGTCAGGCGGCGGGGACCGCGCGGCGCTTCGCGAACATCGCGACGGCGTACTGGGCACCGGCGAGCACGTGGCCCGCGGTGCCGAGGTACACGAACACCAGGGCCACGACCCGGACCCAGGGTGCGTTCTCGTCGACGGTGTGCACCGCGGAGAACAGCAGCACCGGCAGCCCGACGAACAGCAGGGCCGAGCGGATCTTGCCCGTCCACGTGACGTCGAGGTCCGGGTTGCCGTGGAACAGCACGCTCGACAGGACGACGAGCACCAGGTCGACGAGCACGACGACGGCCACCACCCACCAGGGCAGCAGGCCGACGAGCACCAGGGACAGCACGATCGCGATGATCGCCAGGCGGTCGGCGACGGGGTCGATCGCTTTGCCGAGCTTGGACCCCTGGTCGAACTTCCGGGCGATGAAGCCGTCGGCCCAGTCGCTCACGCCGATCACGACGAGGGTGACGAGCGCCCACCCGGGGTGCCCGGCGACGACGAGGCCGATGAACACCGGGATCAGCACGAGGCGGAACAGCGTGATCAGGTTCGGCCAGGTCTGCCAGTCGGGGCGCTGCCGCGCGGTCTCAGTCATCACGGGCCAGGCTACCGGTTACCAATGTGGGGGGACGTCGCGCCGGAGCTGGTCGTCGTTCTCACCGTCGCGGTGCCGCGCCGGTTCCGGCGGTGGCGCCGGGTCGTAGCCCGCCACCGGCTGGGTGGTGACTCGTCTGCGGCGCCGCACCGGGCCTCCGGACAGATCGTCCGTCTCGCCTCCGTGGGCGGGCCGGATGGGAGGCGCGGCTGACGACGCGTCGTCGACCCGCGTCCACGTGCCCACCAGCTGGTCCGTCTCCGGCGTCACCGGACCGGCGGGCCGCGAGGCCCGGCGGCTCGGCCGAGACGTCATCGCCGGGCGGGGATCGGCGGGATCGAGATCTCCTGCGTGGCGCCGCGGTCGACCCCGAGCACGGCGGCGACGGTGTCGGCGACGCGGTCCGGGTCGGAGAACAGCTGGAACGCGTGCACGCGCACGTAGTGCCAGCCCAGTCGGCGGAGCACCTCGGGACGCAGGCGCAGGGACTCGCGCAGCGATCCCTTGACCAGCGACGCGTCGGTCTCGATCGTGACGCACACCCCGCCGTGCGCGGCGACGAGGCCGAGCTTGCCGCGGTGTCCGAGCGCCACCGGGATGCCACGCATCTCGAGGCGCCGGGCCAGGTCGACGAGCAGCGGGTCGGAGTCGTCCGGCACGTACTCGGCGGTGGTGCGGGCACGCACCTCGGCCAGGATCTCGGCGAGGGCGACGGTGCCGTGTCCCATGCGCTCGGCCTCGATGTCCGACGGCTGGAAGCAGGTGACGATGACCATCGAACGACGCGCACGGGTCATCGCGACGGCCAGCAGCCGCTCGCCACCGGGCTTGCCGAGCGGACCGAAGTCGCGCAGCACGCGGCCGTGCGGGGTGCGGCCGTAGCCGATGGAGAACACGACGCGGTCGCGGCTCTGCGCCACCGACTGCTCGAGCGTCGCCACGATGAACGGCTCGGCACGGTCGCCGATGACGAACTCGGTCAGGTCCTTGTGGCCCTGGGCGGCGGTCAGCACGGCCTGCTCGACGCGCACGGCGTGCTTCGCCGAGGCCGTGATGACCATGAGCGACTCGGTCGGACGGGTGCGGGCGTGGTCGATGACGAGCCGGACCACGCGGTCCACCTCGGCGTCGACGCTCTCGACGGCTCCGGACTCGGGGTCCGGGACGGCCTTGCCGTCGCTGACGTAGTCAAGCGCGATCGACCCGTGGCCGAGGAACGAGCCGGCCCACGGCAGAGACTCGATCTTGCCGCCGTAGAAGCGACGGTTCACGAGTTCGGCGAGGTCCTCGCCGCCGGCGCGGTACGACCGCGACAGCGACAGGGTCGGCAGCAGGGTGGACAGCTTCGCCAGGGCGGAGTCGGCGTGGAACGCGTCGAGCGTGCCCTCGTCGACCTGCAGCGCCCGGTGCTCGGGGTCCACGGCGATGCGGAACGGCGACGGCGTCTGGGTGACCGGGTCGCCGAACACGACGGTCTGCCGGGCACGACGGACGGCTCCGACGGTCTCGGCGATCGTCACGGCTCCGGCGTCGACCAGGATCACCGTGTCGAAGGGCATCGTGTCGGCGATCTGCGGCACCTCGTACGGGCTGGCGAGCCAGACTGGTGCGATCGACCGGGACAGGTGCGGTGCGGAGTCCTGCAGCAGGCGCGAGGTGATCGCGCCGTCGCGGAGCTGGGTCTTGAGCGCCGTCGCTTCTTCGGGCCAGTCGACGAGACCGACCTTCCAGTTCTCGGCGAGCTGCCACGCCAGGCCCTGGGAGACCCCGGCTGCGTGGGCGTCGTCCACCAGACGGAAGTCGGCCTCGACCCGGTCGAGCATGTCGGTGTTCGCGCCGAGCAGGGCCCGGTCGGACTCGAGCATGGTCTCGAGGGCGGACTGCCACCAGGCGAGCTCGAGCTCGGCCGGCACCTGCACGTCCGGCACGTGCCGGTTCGCCAGGTCGGTGATGAGCGGCTCGAGCTGCAGGTCGCGCAGGGTCTGCATGAGCTCGGTGCGCTCCTGCAGGTTGTGCAGGACGTCGGACTCGGCGGCGAGCTCGGCGATGGTCGGGACGAGCTGGTCGACCGGGGTGTTCGCCAGCTGGCGGTCACGCTCGGTGCGGCCCAGCGGCTCGTCGAGGCGCGCGAGGTCCTCGGCGACGTTCGAGAACAGCACCTGGACGTCGGCGATGCCCGTGGGCACCTCGGGGTTCACGCCGGCGGCGACGTAGCGCTGCCAGAGCACGCGCTGCTGCTGGACGCGGGTCAGGGCCTCGTGCAGGTCGGACACGTGCACGCCCGGACGGACGTACTCGCGGGCGAGCTTCTTGAGCCGGCGACGGTTCGTCGACGACATCGGAGCGCCCTCGCCGCGGGGGGCGGTGGCGGCCACGAGCTCGGACACCGATCGGTCGAAGACCACCGGCAGGAAGCGGTCGAGCGTGTCGCGGATCTCGGTGAGCAGGCGCAGGTAGATGCCGAGCTCGTTGATCGTCGTGAACTGGCGCATGTGCGTCGAGCTCACCAGGTCGTGGGCGCGGCGGAGCAGGGTCGGCAGGCCGTCGGCGTCGAGGTCCTTCGCGATGCGGTGCGCACGCTGGGCACCGTCGCTCGAACCGAACTTCGCGCCGTACCAGGGCGAGTCGTCGGGGCCGTAGCGGAACTCACCGAGGTTCGCGGCGCTGACCATCGTCTCGGCGACGCGCGAGCGGCCGTCGACCATCGAGGCGACGGACTGCTTCGACAGGCGCGCGGTGGTCGACGGGGCGACGGGCAGCAGCGACAGGCGCGACAGCTCCACCAGGCAGTCGAGCACCGAGACGCCGAAGTCGGGGTCCTTGCGGGTGAGTGATCCGCGGTAGTCCTTCAGCACCTTGCGCAGGCGGACCAGCGCGTCGTCGACCTCGCGGAGGTTCGGACGCGCGGCCTTCTCGTTCCGGGCGATGGCACGGACGACGTCGCGGCGCAGGGTCGACGGCGTGACCGCGACCCCGGGCAGCTGGACCTCACCGAAGCGGGCGGCGATGCCCCGCAGGGTGGCGCGGCGCGGGCTCACGACGAGCACGCGCTTGTTCGCGGCGACCAGGCCGCCCAGGGCGTTCACGATGGTCTGGGTACCACCGGTGCCGGGCAGGGTCTTCACGACGATGGAGTTGCCGGCCGTGATCTGCGCGATCACGTTCTCCTGCTCGTCGTCGGCGTCGAGCAGGAGCGTGTCGGTCTCCGGGCTGCGCTCGTCCGACGGGGTCTGCTCGACCGGGTGGTAGGACTGCTCGACCTGCCACTTCGCGCTCGGGTTGCCCGCCAGGGCGTCGAGCACGGGGTGCGACAGGTCGCCGGTGTCCTCGACCATGCCGGTCGCGACCTCGGCGAAGGTGGACACCACGAGTCGGGCGTGCACCGAGAAGCCGGGGATGTGCGCGGTCAGACCACGCAGGCGGTCGATGACGGGGTTCGGCGTGAAGGAGCCGTCCTGCTGCGCGAGGGCCACGAAGGACTGCGCGTCGAGGATGACTCCGAACTGCTCGTGCAGCGCGTCGGCGAGGCCCGGGTTGAGCACCGGTTCGCCGAGCAGGCGCACCTCGAAGTCGCGTCCGTGCCGGCGGATCGCCAGGGGTCGCAGGAGCACCGGGCCGCGGAACTGCTCGTCGCCGTGCTTCCAGTCGGCCATGCCGATGCCGAGCTTCACGGCGTCGATGCCGCGCACCGTGGCGAGCTCGGTGCCCTTCGCCTCGACGTGTCCGGCGGCCACGCGGGCGGCACGGAGCGCCACCTCGTCGCGGATCAGGCTGGACAGCAGGGTCGTCTTGCCGGTGATGAACTGCGCGAGACCGCCCGGGTGAGTGGTCGAGAGCTCGATGCGGGCGCGCGGGTGGTCGCTGAAGTGCGTGAGCGGGCTCGTGCCACCGACGCCGGTCAGCTGGGTGCGCCAGCCGTCCCACGTCGGTTCGGCCGCGTTGCCGGCCTGCAGCCGCGGGTCCCCCAGGCTGATCGCCTGCGGGCTCGTCATCTGCAGCTCCGGGCGGAGCGTGCGGTCCGGCTCGTCGTCGGTCCGTTCCTGGTCCACGTCCTGCTGCTCGTCTCGATCGTCGTCGGGGCGCGCGCGGGCACCCTCGACGGGGACGTCGTCGTTCACGTCGTCCTCACCGTCGGTCACCCTGTCCGCTCGCCACACATCCGACACTGTAGGCGGAACCGGACGGCCTCTCTGGCAATGAACCGAGGTTTCGGGGTTTCCGCACGGACGCGACCGCCGTCCGACCCGACGTGCGGCGCGTCCGACCCGGCGTGCGGCGCGTCCGATCCGACGGCGGCCCCGTCCGGTGTGGTACCAACGGGGCATGGCCATCGACGACCGCACCACTCCGTCCGCCCCCACGCCGAACCGGCGTCGATCGGTCCCCGCCGAGATCTCACGGTCGTGGCTGCTGGTCTCCGGTACCGCCACCGACCGGTTCGACAAGTCCCAGCGCTCCCGCGCCGACCAGATCATCCTGGACATCGAGGACGCCGTCGACCCCGCCGCGAAGCCCTCGGCCCGGCAGGGCGTCGCCGCCTGGCTCGCCGGCGGCGGCGAGGCCTGGGTGCGCATCAACGACGTCACGACGGACTTCTGGGCGGACGACGTCGAGGAGCTCCGCGGCCTGCCCGGGCTGCAGGGCGTCATGCTCGCCAAGACCGAGTCCCCCGCGCAGGTCACCGACACCTGGCACCGGCTCGGCGGCCAGACGCCGGTGATCGCCCTGGTCGAGTCGGCCCTGGGCATCGAGGAGTCCGTGTCGATCGCCAAGGCGCAGGGCGCGTTCCGCCTGGCCTTCGGTTCCGGTGACTACCGCCGCGACACCGGGACCAGCGCCGACACGCTCGCGATGGCGTACCCGCGATCGAAGCTGGTCGTCGCCTCGCGCGTCGGCGACCTGCCGGGTCCGATCGACGGCCCCACGGTCGGCTCGTCGCACCCGATCCTCCGCGAGCAGTCGCAGGTGGCCGTGTCGCTCGGCCTCACCGGCAAGCTCTGCCTGGACACCGAGCAGCTCCCCGTCATCAACGAGGTCATCTCCCCCACCCCGACCGACGTCGCCTGGGCGCAGGACTTCCTCGACGACTTCGAGGCCCGCGGGCGGGTCATCCGCGACGGTTCCGACCTGCCGCGGCTCGGTCGGGCGCAGAAGATCCAGCGGCTCGCACAGGCGTTCGGGGTCGAGGCGCGGTAGGACTGCACGCATGACCTGGTCCAACGTCCCCGGCCCTCCGCCGCAGTCCTCCTCCGGCCCTACGGACGCGCAGCGCGCGGCGTGGGAGCGCGGTGGCACCACGCTGTTCCCGCCGGCGAAGCTCGCCGACCGGATCTCGACGGTGCTGCTCCTGGTGTTCGGCGCCGTCATGACCGCGATCACGGCGGTCGTCGGCATCGTCGCGATCGCCTCGGCCACGGCAGAGTGCGACGCCTCGGCCGGGTGCACACCCGGTGGGTACTTCGGTGGCGCGGCCATCGCGGTCGGTGGCGCCTTCGTCATCGGGGTCGCCACGATCGTGCTGTCGATCGGCGCGTGGATCCGACGGAAGCCGTCGTGGTGGATCGCGGCGATCGGCTTCGTGCTCGCGATCGTGGTCATCGCCTGGGGCGGGGTCGTCTTCGCGAACGCCGTCGACAGCGGTTCCGGATCGTCGTCGGTGTCCGCCAGCGCCTGACCGGCGCGCAGCGACACCACCCATCCGACCGGACACCGGTCGTCCGACGCGTGTCGGGTCGGAGAACGCGTGGGGGTTCCGGCCTGGAGGCGCGGGTCGCGGCCGCCACGCGCCTCCGGTCCGTACCGGGGTAGCGTCCCGGGCATGGTGACGGTGTCGCGGACAACGGTCGCGGTGGTCGGTGGCGGCCCCGCAGGGGTCGTCCTCGGGCTGCTGCTCGCCCGCGCCGGCGTCGACGTGCGCGTGCTCGAGCGGCACGACGACTTCAACCGGGACTTCCGGGGCGACACGGTGCACGCCTCGACCATCCGGCTGCTCGACGAACTCGGACTCGGTGCACCGTTCCGGGCGTTGCCGCAGTCACGCCTCGACGACTTCTCGCTGCCGATGCCCGACGGCTCCCGGCTGCTGCTCGGTGACTTCTCGCGTCTCGCGCCCCCGTACGACCACGTGGCGATGGTGCCGCAGTGGGACCTGCTCGACCTGCTCGTGACCGCCGCCCGTGAGGAACCGTCGTTCCGCATCTCGATGGGCGGGGCGGCGACCGGACTCATCGAGGAGAACGGGGTCGTGACCGGGGTCCACCTGCGGCCGAGGGACGGGACCGACGAACCCGGGGAACTCCGCGCCGACGTCGTGATCGCCTGCGACGGGCGGAACTCGGTGCTGCGTCGCGCCGCCGGGCTCGTGCCGCGAGCGTTCCGGGTGCCGTTCGACACCTGGTGGTTCCGGTTGCCCCGGCACCCCGGGGACGCGGCGAGCGCCCTCACCCCCGCGTTCTCGGACCGGGACGTGCTGCTGAGCTTCCCGCGGCCGGAGTACCACCAGGTCGCGTACTTCGCGCCGAAGGGTTCGGACACGGCCCTGCGCGCTGCAGGGGTGGCGGCCTTCCGTGCCCGGGTGGCGCGGCTCCGGCCGGACTTCGCGGACCGGGTCGACGCGATCGCCTCGATGGACGAGGTGCACGTGCTCGACGTCCGGATGGACCGCCTGCGCCGGTGGTGGCGCCCGGGTCTGCTCTGCATCGGGGACGCCGCGCACGCGATGTCGCCCGCCGGCGGGGTCGGCATCAACCTCGCGGTGCAGGACGCGGTGGCGACCGCGACGATCCTGGTGCCGGCGCTCCGACGCGGGCTCCGCGGTGGCGGCCTCGACCGGGCGCTCGCAGCCGTCCAGCGTCGTCGGACCCCGCCCGCCGCCCTGGTGCAGGCCGCGCAGGCCGTGCTGCACCGGGTCGTGTTCGAACGGGCCTTCGCCGGGCACCTGCAGGACGGTCCGCCGCTGCTCCCGGTGCTGCTCGCGCGCTGGGTCCCGCCGGTCCGGGGCCTCTACGCCCGCGGCATCGCGTTCGGCCCGCTGCCGGAACACGCGCCGGCGTGGGCTCGTCGGTGACGAGGGGGAGGCTCGACGGTGCGGGCGCCTCGTCGGTGCGGGAACTGGGCGTCACCCTCGGGGCCGGGCGCATGCTGGGCCGATGAAGCAACGAGTCATCGGAGACGTGTCCGTCAGTGCCATCGGTCTGGGCGGGATGCCCATGTCGATCGAGGGCCGGCCGGACGAGCGTCAGTCCATCGCCACGATCCACGCAGCGCTCGAGAACGGTGTCACGCTCATCGACACCGCCGACGCGTACCACCTGGGCGGCCACGACGAGGTGGGGCACAACGAGGAGCTCATCGCGCGGGCCGTCCGGGAGTTCCACGACGACACCTCGGACGTGCTCATCGCGACGAAGGGCGGCCACCTGCGTCCCGAAACCGGCAACTGGGCGCAGAACGGGCACCCGGAGTACCTGAAGGAGGCAGCGAAGGCCTCGGCGAAGCGTCTCGGTGTCGAGTCCATCGGGCTCTACCAGTTCCACCGCCCCGACCCGGCCGTGCCGTACGCGGACTCGATCGGGGCGCTCGCCGAGCTGCTCGACGAGGGCGTCATCCGGATGGCGGGCATCTCGAACGCCGACCCGGACCAGATCCGCACCGCGAACGAGGTGCTCGGCGGACGCCTGGCATCGGTGCAGAACCAGTACTCACCGAAGTTCCGGTCGAGCGAGCCGGAACTCGAACTGTGCGACGAGCTCGGCATCGCGTTCCTGCCGTGGAGCCCCCTCGGCGGCATCGGGAGCGCGGCGGACCTCGGCACGGCGTTCGAGGACTTCGCGTACATCGCCCGCGACCGCGGGGTCACCCCGCAGGTCATCGCCCTGGCGTGGGAGCTGCAGAAGAGCGACGTCGTCGTACCGATCCCCGGTGCGTCGCGGCCGCAGTCGATCCTGAACTCGATCACGGCGCCGACCGTGCGACTGCGGCCGGAGGACGTCGCACGCCTCGACGCCTCACAGCCCGCGGCCGTCTGACGCCCGTTCCCCCGACGGGGGAAGCACGACGCCCCGCCGCTCCTGGTTCAGGAGCGGCGGAGCGTCGTCGTGTGTGGCTGGGCGTGCGCCCGCTCAGCTCTTGGCGGGGCAGACCGCCGAGACCTGGTCGAGTGTGGTCTGCACCTCGGTCTGGGCCGTCTTGACCTCGGCGGAGTCCTCGGCCGCGCCGGAGCGGATGGCGGAGCTGTAGCCCTTCGCGGCGCCGGAGAAGTCCTCGAACGTGTCGTGGACCTGATCGTTCGAGACCTTCGTCAGCGCCGAGTCGATGCGCTGGACGAACTCGTCGACGAGTGCCGCACGGGCTTTCGGCTCAGCCGGGGCAGAGCTCGAACCCTGCTCCTTGAGGAACGACGCGAGTTCGTTCTCGAGCAGGGAGCAGGCTTCTTCCTTGGTCTGGGCGGGTGCTGCGGCGGCGGTCTTCGAGGCCGACGGTGCGCTGGACGAGCCCGAGTCGCCACCGGACGAACCGCCGTCGCCGCCCGAGCAACCGGCGAGCAGCGTGAGTGCGAGGCTGGCGGTGGCCAGCGCGATGAGCTTCTTGGGCATGGTGCAGAGTCCCCCTCGATCTGTCCGCACTCCCCCGGATGAGGTGCAGATCCGTCATCGAGCGTACAGGGAACATCTACAAGGAGACCGGCGGCGGTTGTGGGCGAGCGGCAGCCGACCGGAGGCGCGTGGCGCGTACCGTCGAGGGCATGCGAGCCATCACGTTCGACGACGCTTCCATGTCCGTCACCGACCTGCCCGACCCCGAACCCGGCACGGACGAGGTCCTGATCGAGGTCGCCGCGGCCGGCGTCAACAACGCCGACCTGCAGCAGCGCGCCGGGAACTACCCGCCGCCGCCCGGGGCGTCGGAGATCCTCGGGCTCGAGGTCTCCGGCACGGTGCGGGCCGTCGGCGCGGGCGTCACGACCGTGGCGGTGGGCGACCGGGTGTGCGCCTTGCTCTCCGGCGGCGGGTACGCGGCACTCGTGGTCGCGCCGGTCACCCAGGTGCTGCCGGTCCCCCACGGCGTCGACCTGGTCGAGGCGGCCGGTCTGCCCGAGGCCGCCTGCACGGTCTACTCCAACATCGGCATGCTCGCCGGGCTCCGCCCCGGGCAGACACTCCTGGTGCACGGCGGAACGGGCGGCATGGGGTCGCACGCGGTGCTGTGGGCGAAGGCCCTCGGTGCGACGGTGATCGCGACGAGCGGCGGCGACCGCAAGGTCGCCGCGTCCCGTGACCTCGGCGCCGATCTGGTCATCGACCACCGCACGGAGGACTTCGTGGAACGCGTCCTGGCGTTCACCGACGGTGTCGGCGTCGACGTGGTGCTCGACGTCGTCGGACCGTCCTACCTGGAGCGGAACCTGCGGGCCCTCGCCCCGAACGGGCACATCGCGGTCATCGCCTCGGGCAGCGGCCGCACCGCCGAGCTCGACTTCGGTGTGCTGATGCGGAAGCGCGCGACGATCAGCGGCACGACCCTGCGCGCACGGCCGCTCGCCGAGAAGGCCGACATCGTCGAGGCGGTCCGCTACAACGTGTGGCCGCTGGTCGCCGACGGCCGGGTGCGCCCGGTCATCGACTCGGTGCTGCCCCTGGCCGAGGTCGAGGAGGCCCACCGCCGCGTGCGCGACGGTGAGGTGATCGGCAAGGTGCTGCTGACGCCCTAGGCGTGCACGCGGGCGAGGAACTCGACGAGCGCCGGGTGCTGCGGGCGGTCGAGGACGTCGGCGGGGGAACCCTGCTCGACGACCTCGCCGCGGTGCAGGAACACGATCCGGTCGGCGACGTTCCGCGCGAAGTGCATCTCGTGCGTCGTCATCAGGATCGTCGAACCCTGTCGCTTCAGCTCGGTGACCAGGTCGAGCACCTCGCCGACGAGCTGCGGGTCGAGGGCGCTCGTGACCTCGTCGAGCAGCAGGAGTTCCGGGTCCGACGCGATCGCCCGGACGATGGCGACGCGCTGCTGCTGCCCGCCGGACAGGCGGTCGGGGTACGCATCGGCGAACGAAGCGAGGCCGATCCGGTCGAGCAGGCGGCGCGCAGTGTCCTCGGCTTGGGCTCGTCCGATGCCGTGCACCTGGCGGGAGGCGAGCGTGACGTTGTCGAGCACGCTCATGTGCGGGAACAGGTTGAACTGCTGGAACACCACGCCGATGCGCGCCCGCACGGCGTCGACGGCGATGCGCGGGTCGGCGATGTCCGTGCCCTGCAGCAGGATCTCGCCGTCGTCGATGCCCTCGAGCAGGTTGACCGTCTTGAGCAGCGTCGACTTGCCGGAGCCCGAGGCCCCGATGACGCAGATGACCTGGTGGCGGTGGACCGTCAGGTCGATCCCGCGCAGGACCTCGTGCTCGCCGAAGGCCTTGCGCAACCCGCGCAGTTCGAGGACCGCGGCGTCCTCACCGGACGCACCACGGGCCTCCAGGCCGGCCTCGCTCATACGGTCCCTCCGATCTGCTCGCGCCGCTGCTGGCGACGCGCGATCGCGTCCGTGACGCGGATCAGCGGCAGGCTGATCACCACGAACAGCAGTCCGGCGACGAAGTACGGCGTGAAGTTGTAGGTCTCGGCCTGCGCGATCTGGGCGGAGCGGACCGCATCGACGGCACCGAGGATCGACACCAGACCGACGTCCTTCTGCATCGACACGAAGTCGTTCATCAGCGCCGGCGTGACCTTGCGGATCGCCTGCGGCAGCACCACGAGCCGCAGGGTCTTGGCGTGCGACAGTCCGAGCGACCGGGCGGCCAGACGCTGGGAGGGGTGCACGGCCTCCATGCCGGCCCGGAGCACCTCGGCGATGTAGGACGAGTAGGTCAGGGTGATCGCGATCGTGCCCCAGACCTCGGCGGGGAGCCGCGGGAACACCCCGAGTCCGGGGATGCCGTAGCCGACCAGGTAGAGCACGATGATGAGCGGCAGACCGCGGAACAGGTCCGTGTAGCCGGTCGCGAGCATCCGCAGCGGGAAGAACACCGGGTTGCGCAGACCGCGGACGACCGCGAGCAACGTGCCGAAGACGGCGACGCCGATGGCGCTGAAGAACAGGATCCGGACGTTCAGCCAGAGGCCCAGCAAGATGTCCGGGAACGTGTCGACCGCGGTCTCCGGGTCGAAGAACGACTGCTGCACCGCCGCCCACCCGGGGGTGTTCACGACGCCGAAGTACACGACGGCGAGCACGACCAGGGTGGAGACGACCGACACCACGACGGAGCGACGGCCACGCTGGCGACGGTAGAGCCGACGCTCGAGCTCGACCTGGCTCGGCGCGGGTGCGGCGACCGGGGTGCCGGCCCCTGCTGGCAGGGTCATCCGGTTACTTCAGGACCGGCGTACCGGTCTCCGACGACAGCCACTTGGTCTGCAGGTCCCGCAGGGTGCCGTCGTCGTCGAGGGTCTTCAGGGCCTTGTCGACCTTGCTCGTGAGCTCCGAGTCCTTCGGCAGGACGAAGCCGAACTCGTCGCCCTTGCCGTCGGACGGGAACTGCGCGGACACGGTGCCGTCGTCGACCTGCGCCGAGGCCATGTAGAAGGCCGTCGGCAGGTCGGTGACGATCGCGTCGATCTGCCCGGACTTGAGCGCGAGCACGGCGTCGTCGTTGGAGTTGAACACCTTCGGCGTGACCCCGAGGACGTCCTTGACGCTCGCGATGCTCGTCGAACCGGTCGCGACGCCGATGGCGTCCTGCTTGAGCGCGGCGATGGTGGTGTCGTCGGCGGCCTTCGACCCGGACGTCGTCACGACCGCCTGGGTCGTCGTGTAGTACGCGCTCGACATGTCGACGGCCTTCTTGCGCTTCGCGTCGATCGAGAACTGCTGGACGTTGAGGTCCCAGTCCTTCGGGCCCGGGGCGATGGCGCTGTCGAAGGTGCTGCGCTTCCACACGACGTCCGACTTGCCGTAGCCCATCTCCTTCGCGACCGCGTACGCCACGGCGGACTCGAAGCCCTTGCCGGACTCGGGCTTGTTGTCCTCGATCCAGGGCGAGTACGCCGGGTCGCCGGTGGCGATCGTGAGCTTGCCGTCGGTCACGGTGCCGTCGGCGTTGCCGCTGCCCCCGGCAGAGCAGGCCGACAGGGCGAGGGCGGCGACCGCGGCGGTGGCGACGGCGAGGGTGAAGCGGAGGTGACGGGTCACGGTCGGGCCTTCGTGCGAGGGGGGTGGGGGCAGGTCGAAGTGTACTTCGCGGTGGGATACCAACGCGAAACGGTGTCACGGTGCTACTCGGCGGCAGGGTCCCCGTCGTCGGCCATCGTGAAGTCGTCGAACGAGAAGCCCGGCGACACCAGGCAGCTCAGCAGCACCTCGCCGTCGCCCGGGATCGTCCGCTGCCACACGCCGCCGCGCACGAACGCCTGCGCGTCGTTCACCCGGTCGCGTCCGGCGTCCGGGCCGAGGGTGATCGTCGCGCCGGGCTCGGGGACGTCACCGTCGCCGCCGAGCTGCAGGTCGACGGTGTCCGGGCCGTGCCACATCCAGATCTCGTCGCTCGTGACCCGGTGCCAGGCGGAGGCCTCGCCCGGGGGCAGCAGGAAGTGGATCAGCGTGGCGGCGGGACGCTCCCCCGCGGGGGTGGTGACCGTCGCCGGCGAGGTCCAGGTGCGGACGTACCAGCCGCCCTCGGGGTGCGGTTCCATGCCGAGGGCGATCGCGCGCTTCGGCACGTCGAGCCACTCGATCAGCTCACCGGTGACGGTTCGGCGTGCGGCCATGCCGAGGTGGGGTGCGGACTCGGTCATCGTTCCTCCTGGTGCGGTGCGGCGGTGTTCATGTGCGGTGAAGCCGGTTCGGTGACGACGCCCGCCGCCGCGCGGACGACCCCGCGGATCACGGTGGCGGCCGCCCGCCCGGCGCCGTCCTCGACGAGCTCGGCGAGCGCGTCCGGCACCGTGCGGGCGTCGACGTCGAAGACCGCCAGGTCGGCACGCGCCCCGACGGCGAGGTGCCCGATGCGGTCCGACCCGACGGCGAGCCCCATCGCGTGCGCACCACCGAGGGTCGCCGCTGCGAGCAGCCGCTCGTGCAGGTCGCGGTGCCCGTAGCCCTGGGCGCGGGCGATCCGGTGCAGTGCGGTGACGTCGGCCATCAGGTCGAGGGACGGTGACGACGACAGGGAGTCGGTGCCGATCGCGATCGGGCTGCCCTCGCGCAGGTAGTCGGCGACGGGCGGCGGGTCGAGGCCGATGACGGCGTTGGAGCGGGGGCACAGCGCCACCGCGGTGCCCCGGGCCCGCAGGAGCGCCCGGTCGGCAGCCGTCATGTACACGCCGTGTGCGATGTGGCAGTCCGGCCCGAGCACACCGAGCCGATCGACGAACGCGGTCGCACTCGCACCGAAGCCCAGGGCTCGCAGCGCCCGGAACGACGGCACGTTCGCCAGGTGCCAGTCGTTCCCGTGGCCGACGCCGTCGACCCCGTCGAGTCCGGGGACCGGACCGAGGGCGATGCGCTCCCCCTCGAACGCCGCCTCGCCGAGGTGCAGGTGCAGCCGCAGGCCGCGCTGCCGCACGATGTCGGGGAGTTCGAGCAGTGGAGCGACCTCGAGGGAGTACGGCGCGTGCGGCGACAGGCCCGCACCGGGTGTCGTTGGGATCCGGTCGAGTTCGTCGAGCACCTGGTCGCGACCGTGCGACTGCCAGGCGTCGTTCTCCCAGTCCATCACCTCCCAGTACGCGATGCCGCCGAGTCCGGCGTCCTGCAGCGCGGTCGAGGCCTCGATGTCGGTGACGATGTCCGCGATGCTCGTGACGCCGGCCAGGATCGACGACCGCGCACCGTCCGCGGCTTCGGCCCGCCAGTCGTGCGGTTCGGCGTAGTCGACGTTGAACGCTGCGGCCCAGTCCTCGAACCCGTTGTACTGGCGCTGGCCGACACTGGCCATGCCGGTGTACTGGAGGTGCGAGTGCGCGTTGACGAGGCCGGGCAGGAGCGCGCCACGCCACTGCCGCTCGGTGAAGGTCGCGCCGGCCCCGGAGAGCTGGTCGATGACCCACGACCGGTCGCCGACGTGCAGGATGCGGCCGTCCTGCACGGCCACCGCGCCGTCGGCGATCGGCGGCGCGGTCATCGGGACGACGACGCGCGCCGAGTGCACGGTGACCGGGTGTGGACGGGCGCTCATGCCGGGTCTCCGAAACGGTGGGTCCGGACGTCCGGCTCGCGGTCCGCCGGGTGCTCAGCGGGAAGGCCGGGAGGCACGGGTCGGCTCCCGAAGGCGGCGAGCGCAGCGCGGGCGGTCACCTCGTCGACCGCGGGGTCGATCGGCACGACGGCACGCTCCAGCTCGTCGCCGCGTTCCAGGAGCATCCGGACGGCGCCGAGCTGCACGGCGAACGACAGGTCCATGATCTCGACCGGGTTGCCCTCGGCCGCGGTGATGTTGATGCAGCCGCCGTCGTCGAGCACGATCGGTCCGCCGTCGGCCCCGGGGAACACGAACCGCTCGGCCTTCGGCCCCACGTCCTGGCGCCGGGCCCCGGCGGCGAGGGCGCCGTCGACGGCGATCTCCTGGTCGACCCCTCCGGCGACGGCGAGGACCACGCCGTCCGCGCAGGCACGAAGCACGTCGAGGTCGATGGTGTCCGGCACCCCGGTGGCGCTCATCACGAGGTCGGCGTCGCGCACCGCCTCGGCGAGCGGGGCCACGGCGTACCCGGCGAACCGCGCCTGCAGGGCGCGGACCGGGTCGGTCTCGGCGACCGTCACCCGGAACCCGAGGGCGGTGAGCGCCAGGGCGACCCCCTCGCCGACGTGTCCGAACCCGGCGACGACCCCCGTGCCTCCCGTAACGACGCGGTGCGTGCCGGACGCGAGCCCGTCGACCAGGTCGAGCACCGCGAACACCGTCGACTGCCCGGTGCCGTACCGGTTGTCGAAGAACGTCTTGGTGCGGGCGTCGTTCACCGCGACCACCGGGATGCCGAGCTCGCCGCGCGCCGCAAGTACACGCAGGGGTCGCAGGCCGCTCGTGGTCTCCTCGGCGGCGCCGAGCATCGTCGGCAGCAGGTCGGGGCGTTCCTGGTGGGCGAGCCGGATGACGTGCGAGCCGTCGTCGAGCAGGATGTGCGGCGCGGTGTCGAGCATCGCGAGGGCCAGCTGCTTCTGCTCGGCCAGCGTCGCCGTGCTGCTCGCGAACACCGTCAGGCCGGCGGACCGCAGCGCTTCGGCGACGGCGTCGTCGGTCTCGTCGGCGTGGGCGTAGACGACGACCTCGGCGCCGGCGTCACGGAGCAGCAGGCTGAGCACGGCCGTCTTGGGCTCGAGGAACATCGCGACGCCGATGCGTGTGCCCCGCAGGAGCCCACCGTCGCGGAGTTCCGCGGCGACCGAGCGGGCGACCGGCATCGACCGTCGGGCCCAGCGCAGGCGGGCGTGGGCCGCGGGGTCGTCCTCGGGGTCGCGGCCGGTGGACACCAGGAAGACGTCGTCGGAGAGCATCGGGACGGCGAGCACGCCGGGGCGGGCGGGTGCGACGGGGCCGAAGGCGTCCTCGTCGACGGCGGGCAGGTACCGGCCGGCGTCGATGACGACCAGGGTGGTGCCGCGTGGGCGGTCGGCGGCCTGCTCGACCGCAGGGGTCGATTCGTCGGGCGTCCCGAGGCACCAGAGCTGGTCGACGAGGTCGGACGGCTGCGGCAGGTTCGACTGCGGCTGCGGCTCGGCTTCGCGCGCGCCGAGTGCGGTCAGCAGGTGCCGGAGTGCGTTGGCGTCACGGGGGTCGCCGCCGACGATGCGGAACCGGCGTGCGGCGACGATCAGGTTGGTCGCTGCGGCGAAGCGCCGGACGGCCGCCGAGGCCCAGGCCAGCGTCTCGGCGTCGGGTGCTGGCGGCATGTGCCAATCGTAGGGCGACCGGCGGCGGCGATCGGGTTCAGCGCAGGTGGCCGGGTCCTGGCGTCGTGTCCCAGCCGTCGGGTGTCGGCTCGGCCGGGGTTCGCCCGCGGTGGTGGCGGAGCACACCGACGAGCACGGCCACCCCGATCAGGCTCACGATCGCGAGCCCGATCACGTAGACGGTCGTCACGATCCCGCCGACCGCCGCGGGGACCATGCCGTACTGCGCGGCCGAGAACGGGACCCCGGACACGACGAACGCGATCAACGTGGCGATGGTGCCGTTCGCGTCCCACAGCCCGTGCAGCACCGAGACCACCACGTACGCGACGATCGGCGGCCACGACCAGTGGAAGCGGGCACGCCCGGTGGCCGCACCGAAGAGCACCGCACCGAGGATCGCGGTCCAGAGCACGTGCCCGACCGGCGCCAGCACCGCGCGGACCACCTCGGTCTGCAGGAGCGACGCCAGGTCGATCCCCCGGGCCGTGATCGCCGCGTTGAAGGCGTAGCCGGCGGACTCGAACGCGGCGAACCCGGCACCGATCGTCGCGCCGAGCAGCGCACCCTGCCTCGCCGTCTTCGGGCGGACGCGCCACCCCACGACGACGAGCAGGACGCCCTTCACGAACTCCTCGACGAACCCGACGACCAGGTACAGCCCGGCTCCCTGCTCCAGGTCGGCCTCGAGCAGCGACGCCCCGAGCACCCCGAGGATCCCGCCCACGAAGAACGCCGTGACGAGCTGCATGGTGCTGACCGTGCCGGTGACCCGTTCGATCACGAACAGCACGACGGTGAACGGCACGAGGAAGCTGCCGAGCAGGATGATCGTCGGCACGAGGTTCGTGTTCTGCGTCGACACCGTGACGATGATCGTGACGACCCACAGCACGAAGCCGACGAGCAGGGTCTTCCACCACCAGCCGTGGCGGTGGTGGGGGTGTGCGACGGGCGTGTCCCAGGGCAGGCTCATGGGCACATCGTGCTCCGGGCAGGGCGAGGGGCGTCACGGGAATGCCCGGCGGTGCTCCGACGTACTCTCTGCACATGAGCGATGCGACGACTGCCCCCGACCGCGTGACCATGTTCGGCGCCGACTGGTGCCGCGACTGCCGTCGGTCCAAGGCGCTGCTCGACACCCTCGGCGTGGACTACGAGTACGTCGACGTGGAGCAGGACCTGTCCGCCGCCGACCGTGCCGAGGCGATCAGCGGCCGGAAGAACATCCCCGTCGTGGTGCTGCCCAACGGCAAGCACTTCGTCGAGCCGTCCGACGCCGAGCTGCGGGCCGAACTCGAGGCCTCGGGCGTCGTCTGATCGGCGCTCGGCGCTGCGACTCCACGCGCTCAGCGACACCTCACGCGCCGCGGCGTCCGTGAGGTGTCGTTGAGCGCGAAAGGTCGCCGCATCGGCGGCACCGGCGGCACCGGCCCCACCGGGCGGACATCGGATGAATCGGGCATCATGATCGCGTGATCATCGACGCTCACCACCACCTCTGGGATCCCGCCGACCGGTCGTACCCCTGGATGGACGACTCGGTCGCTCCGATCCGCCGCCGGTTCGACGTGGACGACCTGATCGCCGCCGCCCGGGGCACCGACGTCACCCGGACGATCGTCGTGCAGGCCGTGCACGACCCCGGCGAGACCGCGTGGCTCCTCGAGCAGCCCGAGCCGGTCGCCGGCGTCGTCGGCTGGGTGGACCTGACCGCCCCCGACGTCGCCGACCGGATCGCCGCCGTCGTCGCGCGCTCCGGTGGCGACCGGCTGGTCGGCAACCGCCTGGTCGGCATCCGGCACCAGGCGCAGGACGAACCGGACCCGGACTGGCTCGCCCGGCCCGAGGTCGTCCGCGGGGTCCGCGCCGTGGCCGCCGTCGGCCTGGTGTTCGACGTGCTCGTCCGCGCGCGCGAGCACCGCGCAGCCCTCACGCTGCTCGACGCCGTGCCCGAGGGCTCGTTCGTCCTCGACCACGCCGGCAAACCCGACATCGCGGGCGGGGACCCCGGGTGGCCGGGCCGGATCGACGACTTCGCCGCGCGTCCGAACGTGGCCTGCAAGGTGTCCGGACTGTTCACCGAGGCCGGCCCGGAGTGGCGACGGCAGCCCGTCGACCGGTACGCCCGGCAGGTGATCGAGTGCTTCGGCCCGGAGCGGTCGCTGTTCGGGTCCGACTGGCCGGTCTCGACGCTCGCCACGACGTACGACGACGTCGTGTTGCGGACCACCGAAGCGCTGGGCGACCTGTCCCCGGACGAACGGCAGGCGGTCTTCGGCGGGACGGCGGAGCGCACCTACCTGCACGGCAGGACCCTCAGCACCCGGAACCTTGTCGGAGCTCTGGACCAGACATAGGATGTCTCTGGTTGCGCCGGTGCAGCCGGAGAGCGAGGAACGATGCAGTTCGCACGACTCGGCCCCGCGGGCGGCGAGATCCCCGTCGCGGTCGACTCCGACGGCGAGGTCCTCGACCTCCGCCCGATCACGACCGACATCAGCGGGGCGTTCCTGGCGTCCGACCCGGTCACCCGCGTCCGGCACGCGCGGAGCGCCGGCGACGTCCGAGCGCTCCCCGACGCCGAGGGCCTCCGCCGCGGCGCACCCGTGGCACGCCCCGGCAAGGTCGTCTGCATCGGCCTGAACTACCGCGACCACGCCGCCGAGACCGGTGCCGAGATCCCGACCGAACCGATCGTGTTCATGAAGGACCCGATGACGGTGATCGGCCCGGACGACGAGGTCCTGATCCCCCGCGGCAGCGAGAAGACCGACTGGGAGATCGAGCTCGCCGTCGTCATCGGGCGGACCGCCCGCTACTGCGACTCCGACGAGGCCGTGAGCGCCTGCATCGCCGGGTACGCCATCGCGAACGACGTCTCCGAACGGGCCTTCCAGCTCGAGCGGGGCGGGCAGTGGGACAAGGGGAAGTCCTGCGAGACGTTCAACCCCCTCGGCCCGTGGCTGGTCACCCCCGACCAGGTCGACCCGGCGGCGCTCGCGCTCCGGCTCACCGTCAACGGAGTGGTCCGCCAGGACGGCACCACGGCCGACATGATCTTCCGACCCGTCGAGATCGTCCGGTACCTGTCGCAGTTCATGGTGCTGTACCCGGGCGACGTCATCAGCACCGGCACCCCGGCCGGGGTCGCCCTCGCCGGGCACGCGCCGTACCTGCGGCCCGGCGACGTGGTCGAGCTCACCGCCGACGGGCTGGGTTCGCAGCGCCAGACGGTGGGAGCAGCCTGATGGCCGACACGACCGCCCAGACCGGCACGACCGGAAGGCCCGGCAGCCACGCGGGTCTCCGCGCGATCGTCACCGGCGGCGCCTCCGGCATCGGCGCGGCCATCGCGGCCGCACTCCAGGAACGCGGCGCAGCGGTCGCGGTGCTCGACCTGCAACCGTCCACCGCCGAGGGGGTCGTCTCCGTCACCTGCGACGTGTCGTCCGACGAGTCCGTCCGTGCAGCCGTCGCCTCGGCGGTCGACCAGCTCGGGGGTCTCGACCTGCTCGTGAACAACGCCGGCATCGGCGCCCAGGGGACGGTGGAGGACAACACCGACGACGAATGGCGACGCGTGTACGAGGTCAACGTGCTCGGCGCCGTGCGCCTGTCCCGCGCCGCACTCCCCCACCTCCGAGCGTCGGACAGCGCGAGCATCGTCAACACGTGCTCCGTCGCGGCCACCGCCGGGCTGCCCCAGCGGGCGCTCTACTCCGCCACGAAGGGGGCGATCTCCGCACTCACCCGTGCGATGGCCGCCGACCACGTCCGCGAGGGCATCCGGGTCAACGCCGTCAACCCCGGTACCGCGGACACCCCGTGGGTCGCACGACTCCTGTCATCCGCGGACGACCCGGCCGCCGAACGCGCCGCGCTCGAGGCACGTCAGCCGCACGGACGCCTGGTGCAGGCGGCGGAGGTCGCCGAGGCGGTCGCCTACCTGACGAGCCCGCTCGCCCGGTCGACGACGGGCGTCGAGCTGGCGGTCGACGGCGGGATGCAGGCGCTCCGGCTGCGGCCGGCCTGATGGTCGCCCCGCGGCTCCGCCGCACCGGCCTGGAGGCCCGTCCCGGGTATCGTCGGGACGTCCCGTCGCGCACGCGGCCGGGTCCACAGGAGGTGGTGACGTGGCGTCGTTGACCGACGATGCGATCGCACGCATCCAGCAGATGATCGTCAGCGGCGAGCTCCAACCCGGCCAGCGTCTCCCGCCCGAGAAGGAACTGAGCGAGTCGCTCGGACTGTCCCGCAACAGCCTCCGCGAAGCGGTGAAGGCGCTCGAGCTCATCCGGGTGCTCGACGTCCGACGCGGCGACGGCACCTACGTGACGTCGCTCGAACCGGGCGTCCTGCTCGAGGCGGTGTCGTTCGTCGTCGACATGCACCACGACCGGTCGCTCGTCGACCTGCTCGAGGTGCGCCGCATCCTGGAACCGGCGTCCGCCGTCCTGGCGACGGCCCGCGCCACGGAGCAGCAGATCGACGAGCTCGCGACCCTGATGCAGTCCGTCGGCGAGGACACCGGCGTCGAGGACCTCGTCGCCCACGACCTGCTGTTCCACTCGACCATCGCGGGCATCGGCGGCAACCAGTACCTGTCCGGGCTGCTCGACGCGCTGTCGAGCAAGACGGTGCGGGTGCGGGTGTGGCGCGGACTGACGCAGAACGGGTCGGTGCAGCGGACGCTCGACGAGCACGCGGCCATCGTCGACGCCATCCGGCGCCGGGATCCGCAGCTCGTGCAGGCCCTCGTCGTGTCGCACGTGGAAGGTGTCGAGCGCTGGTTGCGACGCTCACTCGACTGAACCCGACAGTCCTCCCAGGAACCTCGGAGTTGTGTCAGTCCTCGGCCCTGACTCCGGCAACCATGCCGCGGCAACCGCACCCACGAGGAGGACACCGTGCTCGGTCTCATCATCAGCTTGATCATCATCGGACTCATCGCCGGCGCTCTCGCCCGGCTCATCATCCCCGGCAAGCAGAACATCGGCATCCTCATGACGATCGTCCTGGGCATCGTCGGTTCGTTCGTCGGCGGGTTCCTGGGGTTCCTGATCTTCCAGCACGACCCGATGGACGGCTTCTTCCAGCCGGCCGGCATCATCGGCTCGATCATCGGTGCCATCATCGTGCTGTTCATCTACACGCGGGTCGCCGGCCGCGGTTCGCGTCGCTAGGCACCACGCTGCCGGTCCGACCGGCGCACCACCGAAGGCACCCCGAACCACGCAACCGCGTGGTTCTGGGTGCCTTTCCTCGTGCGCGGGTCAGACCGCTAGCAGGCCGCCCGCGCGCAGGTCGTCCCACAGCGCCTCCGGCACGTGGGCGGCGGACCGGGCGACGTTCGAGCGCACCTGGTCGGCGGACTGCGCTCCGAGGGCGATCGCCGCGACCGCCGGGGCCCGGCGTGGGAACGCCAGCGCAGCCTCGGGCAACGTGACCGCGTGGCGCTCGCACACGTCGGCGATGGCGTTCGCCCGGTCGATGAGCGCCGCCGGCGCCTCGGCGTAGTCGTAGGTCGACCCCACCGCGGGTCGCTCCTGCCCGAGCAACCCCGAGTTGTAGACACCGACCGCCACCACGGCGACGCCGAGCGCAGCGCACCGCGCCACCAACGCCGCCCCGGGCTGCTCGAGCAGGGTGTACCGACCGGCGAGCATGACGACGTCGCAGAGCCCGGTGTCGACGGCCGCCGACAACGCCTCGACCGAGTTCGACCCGACCCCGACCGCCCGCACCACGCCCTCGTCGCGCAGCTCGGCGAGCGTCGGGAGCGCCTGGGTCAGGCCGTCGGTGAGCGAGTAGACGTCCGGGTCGTGCAGGTAGGCGACGTCGACGTGGTCGAGCCCGAGCCGTCCGAGCGACTCGTCGAGCGACCGCCGCACGCCCGACGGCGACGGATCCCACTGCCGCACGGTGTCGTTCGGCACCGCGAAGCCGCCGGAGGCCAGGTCGTCGCCGTCGCCACGGCCCGGCACGAGCAGCCGTCCGACCTTGGTCGACACGAGGAAGTCCTGCCGGGGGCGTCCGGCGAGCGCCACCCCGAGTCGTCGTTCGGACAGGCCGAGGCCGTAGTGCGGCGCGGTGTCGAACCCGCGCACCCCGGCGTCCCAGGCAGCGTCGACCGTAGCGCGGGCGTCGTCGTCGGACACCGGGCGGAGCAGGTTGCCGATCCCGGCGCCGCCCAGCCAGAACGGTCCACGGTCGAACTCCTGAGCGGATTGCGTCATGCCTGTCCTTCCAGGGTCCAGACGAGCGGGATCCCGTCGTCGTCGCCCGAGTAGTCGTCGTCCGCCTCGAGCAGGGGGTTGATGACCGCCTGCCAGGCCGCGTTCACCGGGTCGTCCGCCAGTGCGCGGCGCATCGCACGGTAGTCCTCGACCTCGATCAGGTGCACCAGGTCCTGTCCGTCGCGCCAGATGCTCCAGTTCGACACCCCGGCGGACCGCAGCCGGTCGGCCAGTGCGGGCGGGATCGCCGCGTGCGCCTGCTCGTAGTCGGACTCCCGTCCGGGCCGCAGCCGGGTGCGCGAGAGGATCCGCTGCATCAGTCGCGCAGGAACAGCTCGACGACCGGCACGGCGACGTCGGGTCGCACGATCGGCAGCGTCAGGGTGAGCGTGCCTGCGGGCTGGCCGCCGAGACCGGTGTTCTGCGCCCGGGTGCCCGGTGGGATCTCGCGGAAGTGGATCTCCGACGCGTCGTTGAGCAGCTGCGCGTACGCCACCTTGCCGGCGAGGTCCGGCAGGTGCACGTGCTCGAACGGCCACGCGAACAGGTGCAGGTACAGGCGGTTGCCGTTCTGCGTGTAGACGGTGTTCCGCGGGGCGACGAACCGCGAGGGCCCGGCGCCGTACACCGAGCGGGCGTGCTGTCGCATCCACGTCCCGATGCCGTCGAGCGTCTGCCGCGAGACCCCGTCGAACTCGCCGCGACCGGTCGGTCCGATGTTGAGCAGCATGTTCCCGTTGTTCGAGACGCCGTCGACGAGCATGCGGACGAGCAGGTCGACCGGCTTCAGGTTCGTGTTGTCACGGTCGTAGCCCCACGAACCGTTCAGCGTCTGGCAGGCCTCCCACGGCACCGGGACGCCGTCGACCTCCATCGGCTTGTCGGGCTGGTACTGCTCCGGGGTGACCAGGTCGCCGGGGATGTCGAGCCGGTCGTTCACGATGATGCCGGGCTGCAGGCGCTTCGTCAGCGCCATGAGCTCCTCGGAGCCCCACTCGTCCTGGCCCTTGCCGCCCCAGATGTCCTCGTGGTCGTTGTCCCGGTACGAGAAGTCGTAGAACAGGTAGTCGACCTGCCCGTAGTCCGTCAGGAGTTCCTCGATCTGCCCGTGCAGGTACTCCCGGTACCGGGTCATGTCGCGCCCCTCGTTCAGCGCCGTGATCGCCTGCTCGCCGTCGTCCCGCCGCGGGTGCACGCCGTCGACGGTGAAGTCCGGGTGGTGCCAGTCGATCAGCGAGTGGTAGAAACCGACGCGCAGCCCCTCGGCACGGACGGCGTCGACGAACTCCCGGACGATGTCCCGGCCGAAGGGGGTGTTCGTGGACTTGTAGTCGGTGAGCGCGGTGTCCCACAGGCAGAAGCCCTCGTGGTGCTTCGTCGTGAGGACGACGTACTTCATCCCCGCCTGTCGTGCCCGACGCGCCCAGTCCGCTGCGTCGAACAGGTCCGGGTCGAAGTGGTCGAAGTACTTCTGGTAGTCCTCGTCGGTGATCCGTTCGCGGTTCTTCACCCACTCGTGCCGTGCCGGCAGGGCGTACAGCCCCCAGTGGATGAACATGCCGAACCGGTCGTGGGAGAACCACGCGGGGAACCCCGCGGCGTCGGTCGCGGTCTGCGGCTCTGCAGGTGCGGTGATGGTCATGTGGCCAGTGTTCCTTTCAGGGGAGGACGAGGGGAGACGCCACGGCAGCGCTACCGGCCGCCGAGGCCGCTGGTGACGATGCCCTTGACGAGGTGCTTCTGGAGCAGGATCAGCAGGATCACGGTGGGCAGCATCGAGATCACCGACGCCGCCATCACGAGGTTCCACTCGGAGCCCTGCTGCCCGAAGAACTGCTGCAGGCCGAGCGGGATGGTGCCGCGGGCCTCGACGTCGTTGACGATGACGAGCGGCCAGAGGAACGAGTTCCAGTACGCGATGAACGAGAACACGGCGAGGACCGCCATCGTGGGTCGGGCGAGCGGGAGCATCACCGAGAAGAACGTCCGGATCGCTCCGGCACCGTCCACCCGTGCAGCGTCGTCGAGCTCCTGCGGCACGGTGAGGAAGAACTGCCGCACCAGGAACGCGCCGAGGGCCGTGAACGCCCACGGGATGATGAGCGCCTGGAAGGTGTCGACCCACCCGAAGCCCTGCATCATCACGTACATCGGGATCACGAGCACGTCCTGCGGGATCATCAGCGTCGCGAGGAACAGGATGAACACCGTGTTCCGGCCGCGCCACCGCAATCGCGAGAACGCGTAGCCGGACAGCACCGCGACGGCGACGTTGATCGCCGTCCCCGCCGCGGCGACGAAGACGCCGTTCAGGATGAACCGGGCGAACGGCAGGTACGTGAACGCCTGCGCGTAGTTGCCCCACTCGATGGACGAGCCCCACAGCGTCGGCGGTGTGGTGAACACGTCGGCCGACGGCTTCAGGCTCGTCGCCACCATGTAGATGAGCGGCGAGACGAACAGCAGGGCCACCAGGCACAGCAGCACGTAGCCCACCGCGTGGCGCACCCGGCCGGACTGCCGGTGCGTGCGGGGCAGCGCCCGCGGGTTGATCGTCCGGTTGGACGAGGTCAGCTCAGTCATAGTGCACCCACCGCTTCTGTCCGAGGAACTGGATGGCCGTGATGCCGAGGATGATGACGAACAGCACCCACGCCCCGGCCGACGCGAGCCCGAGCTGCTGGGTCTGGAACCCGGTGTTGTAGATGTACTGCACCAGGGTCTCGGTGGCGGTGCCCGGGCCGCCCTTCGTCAGGACGAACGGCTGGACGAACACCTGGAACGAGGTGATCAGGGTCATCATCGTGGCGAAGAAGATCGACGGCGAGATGAGCGGGAACTTGATCCGCCAGAACATCTGCCACGCGTTCGCCCCGTCGAGCGCTGCGGCCTCGATCTGGTTCTCCGGCACCGAGTCGAGCGCCGCCGAGAAGATCAGCATGTTGTAGCCGAACCCCTGCCAGACACTCATCGCGACGACGGCGAGCATGGCCCAGTCGTCGTCGGCCAGGAAGTTCGGCGCGTTCACGCCGACGGTCGACTGCAGCGTCGCGTCGATGGCACCGCCCGGCTGGTACAGCATCCGCCAGACGACGACGTTCGCGACGATCGGCGTGATGGTCGGGATGAAGAACAGCACGCGGAAGACGTGCCGGTGGCGGATCTTCGGCGTGAGCCAGGCCGCGAGCCCCAGGGACACGACCAGGTTGAGCGGCACGTAGAGCACGACGAACAGCACCGTGTTCAGCGTCACCGTGCGGAAGATCGGGTCGGAGAACAGCTGCGCGTAGTTGGACAGGCCTGCCCACGAGCGTTCGCCGAGCATCGGCCAGTTCATGAAACTCACGACGAGCGACGCGAGGATCGGGAACGCCGTGAACACGACGAGGCCGATCGAGTGCGGAGCGGCGAAGGCGGCGCCCCACCAGGAGCGGCGGCCGAGCTCGGCGTCGGTGCCGCTGTCCTTCCGGCGCGGGGCCGCGCCGGTCGCGACCGCGACCGCGGGGGCGGGCAGCGCCGCCTCGGCGGGTGGGTCCTGGATGGTGGTCATGCGACGACCTCCTCGTCGTTCGCGCGGTCCTGGTCAGGGGATGGGACGGACCGGGAGGCGCGGGGCGGGGTCGACCCGCGCCTTCCGTCCGTCAGGGGGTGACGCCCGTCACTGCGAGCCGAGCTGGCTCGCGATGGACGACATCGTCTCCTTGCCGGAGGTCTGTCCGTTCACCGCCTGCAGGGCGTACTGCGCGAAGAGCTGGTTGAGCTGGTCGCTCTGCTTGTTGCCGGGCAACGGGGTCGCGTTCTCGAGTCCGGTCTTCAGGGCGTCCTCGACCCCGTCGATGCCGGCGTTGTCGTACCAGGCCTGCTGCGCCGCGGTGCGTGCCGGGAAGGCGCGCCCCTGCTCGGCGAGCGAGGTGAGCGTGGCTTCGTTCGTCATCGTGGTGATGGCCTTGAACGCCTGCTCGGGGTACTTGCACTGCTTCGAGATGCCGAACCCCGACCCGGCGGCGAAGGAGCTGGGTCCGTCCGTGCCCGAGGGGATGGTCGTGATGCCCAGGTCGAACTTCACCTTGGCCTTCTGGCTGATGATCGACCAGGGGCCGTCGCTGTACATCGCGACGTCACCGGACACGAACGCGTTGTCGTCGGTGGAGCCGTCGGTGCTCGCCTGTGTGGCGTAGCCGTCCTTCACCAGACCGCCGATCCAGTCGAGCCCCTCGGCGAACTCCGCGTTCGAAGCGTCGAGCGTGCCGTCGTCCTCGATGACCCGACCGCCGTTGTAGCCGAGGATCATCGACTCGAGGGGGATGTCCTCGACGCTCGTGCCCCAGATCGGCGTGCCCGCGGCCTTGAGCTGCTTCGCGGCGTCCTCGAACTCGTCGACCGTCCAGCCCGGCTTCGGCTCGTCGACGCCCGCCTTCTCGAAGATGTCCTTGTTGTAGAACATGACCATGGGGCCGGTGTCGTACGGCAGTCCGTAGAGCTTGCCGTCGACCCGCATCCCGTCGAGCCCGGTCTGGTCGTACTCGCTCAGGTCGAGGTCGGCCTTCTTCGCCATGTCGTCGATCGGCACGAGAACGTCCGTGTAGTTCGCGGCGCGGAGCGACTGGATGCTCACGATGCAGGGTGCGGTGCCGGTGGACAGCTGGGTGCGGAGCTTGGTCCAGTAGTCGTTGAAGGGTGAGCCCTGGATCGAGACGTCCACGTCGTCGTCGGTCTTGACCGTGTCGGCGACCTTCTGCCACGCGGCCTTGTCCTCCTTCCCGGCGATCCACATGGCCCAGGTGAGGGAGTCCTCGGACTGGCCGTCGCTGGCGCTGCTGCCAGCGGAACAGCCGGTGAGCACGAGCACGGCAGCTGCTGCTGCCGCCAGCCCGGCGGTGCGTCGTCGTTGCATCGGTGTCTCCACTTCGTCGTGGTGATGGGGTGTGCGGTGGGGTGTTCAGGCGACCCGGACGGCGTCCGGGACCCGATCGGGATCGGGCTCGGCCCAGACCGGGCCGTCCGGGAACGCGTGGGTGGTCAGGGTGTCGGCGCGCATCTCGGTGCCGGCACCGGGCGCGGTCGGCGGCCAGTAGCGGCCGTCGTGGACGTCGACCGGGGTCACGAAGTGCTCGTGCAGGTGGTCGACGAACTCGATGCACCGGGTGTCGAGGTCGCCGGTCAGGGCGACCGCGTCGAACATCGACAGGTGCTGCACCGCCTCGCAGAGGCCGACCCCGCCGGCGTGCGGGCAGACACGGACGCCGTGCTTGGCGGCGAGGAGCAGGATCGCCAGGTTCTCGTTCACCCCGGCGACCCGGGTGGCGTCGATCTGCAGCACCGACATCGAACCGGCCTGGATCAACTGCTTCGCGATCACCCGGTTCGCCATGTGCTCCCCCGTCGCGACCGGGATCGGGGCGATGCGCCGGGCGATCTCGGCGTGGGCGAGGATGTCGTCCGGGCTGGTCGGTTCCTCGACCCACGCGACGTCGAAGGGGCGGAGTCGTTCGATCCACGCCACGGCCTCGTCGACGTCCCAGCGCTGGTTCGCGTCGATCGAGATCCGGATGTCCGGGCCCACGGTGGCGCGGGCGATGCCCATCCGGCGGACGTCCTCGCCCACGTCGCCGCCGACCTTGAGCTTGATCTGGGTGAACCCGTCGTCGACCGCTTCCCGGCACAGCCGCGCGAGCTTCTCGTCGTCGTAGCCGAGCCAACCCGGGGTCGTCGTGTAGGCGCGGTAGCCCTCGCGCTCGAGGCGGGCTCGGCGTTCGGCACGCATCGGTCGGGCGGCGCGGAACAGTTCGAGCGCCTCGGCCGGGGTGATCGCATCGGTCAGGTACCGGAAGTCCACCAGGTCGACGAGCTCCTCGGGGCTCAGGTCGGCGAGCAGTGCCCAGAGCGGCTGCCCCGCACGCTTCGCCCGGAGGTCCCACAGGGCGTTGACGACGGCGCCGATCGCCATGTGCATGACGCCCTTCTCCGGGCCGAGCCACCGCAGCTGCGAGTCGTGCACCATCGCGCGCCAGGTGCCGCCCATGTCGGCGAGGACGGCCTCGGCATCGGCACCGACGACGTGTCCACGAAGCGCCGCTATCGCCGATTCCTGCACCTCGTTGCCGCGGCCGATGGTGAAGACGAAGCCGGTGCCGACCAGGCCGTCGAGCGCGTCGGTGGTGATCTCGACGTAGGCGGCGGAGTAGTCGGGTGCGGGGTTCATGGCGTCGGACCCGTCGTGCTCGCGCGAGGTCGGGAACCGGATGTCGTGCACGTGCAGACCGGTGATGCGGCTCATCTGTGTCTCCTGCCGTCCGGTCTCCGTCGACCGAATGGTGCAATCAAAACATCCGATGTCTTGCGCGTCAAGAGGCTTGTTCTTGCTGTTCTGGCGAAAGTCATCGCGCAACCGTCCGATGACTGACGGCGCGACGGTGTGGACGCGACCACGGCCTGGAGGCGCGGTGCGGGTCGGACCCGCACCGCGCCTCCAGGCCGTGGTCGCCCCGCGCCGGGGACGACACGATGGTCACGCTGGTCAGGCGGCGGCGAGCCGCCCCATCTCCCCGACGACCGCGCGCAGCCGCGCAGCCAGTTCGTCGCGGGAGCCGTCCGCCGATCGGTGGGCGGACTCGATCACGGCCGCCATCACGAGGGTGGTCGCGGTCCGCCCGGTGTCCTCGCCGACCCGCTCGGCGGCGACCGCCAGCACGGTCTGGCGCGCGTGGGCCATCCACTGCAGCATCGCCGGGACCATCTCGGGGCGTGCTCGGACGAGCTCCTTCATGCGCTGGCGGTCCGCCGGCAGGGAGACCGTCTGCGCGACGAGGTCACAGAGGTCGGCCACGAGCGGGCCCTCGGAACCGAGGAACACCGCACGCGCCTCGTCCGGCACCGTCGTCACCGGCAGCCCCAGGGCGGCGTCGGCCTTCGACGGGAAGTAGTTGAAGAACGTCCGCGGGGAGACCCCGGCGTCCGCGCAGATCTGCTCGACGGTCACCCCGGCGAGCCCGTGGTCGGTGACGAGGGCGAGCGCCGACCGGTGGATGGCGGACCGGGTCTGCTGCTTCTTGCGCTCCCGCAGGCCGCAGTCGGTCAGGGCGGTGGCCTCGGTGGTGGTCGGCTGGTGCACGTGCTGCTCCTGGTTCGCGCGGTGCCGGGCCTCCGCGTCCTGCGACGAAGAGGCCCGGCGTGACTCAGACCTGCGACCGACCACCCTGGACGGGGATCGAACCGGTGACCGGGGCGGTGGGCGAGCCCATCGTGTCCGCAGCCCGCACGGCCTGCGCCTCGAGGTCGTCGGCGGTGCCGGCGTCGTCCGCCTGCTCCTGCAGGGCCGAGCTCTTGCGGAGCGGCGGCGCCTTGAAGAAGAAGCTCAGGACGAACGCGAGCAGGATCACCGCGAAGCCGACCCAGTAGACGGTCACGGCCGAGGCGTTGAACCCGGACATGAACGGCCGGGTCAGGGCAGCGTCCGCACCGTTGAGGTACGACGTGTCGCTCGTCTCGGCGTTCGAGTCGCTCGAGTCATTCGCGCCCTTGTCGATCTGCTTCGACAGTTCCGGGGCGAGCTGGTCCACCCAGTAGGTGCGCTGCGCCGAGTCCGACCAGTCGACCACGAGCCGGCCGTCCTGCACGCTGGCGTGCGCCTTTTCGGCGGCGGCGGTGAGCGCCTGCTGCTGCACGGCGTCGGGAGCCCCGGCGGTGGCCTGGGTCACCTGGTCGGTGGCGGTGTCGAGGCCGGACTGCACCTGCTGCTGGAGCGGGGTGACGATCGGGTCCCAGATCTGGTCCATGACGCCCTGGTTCGCCTTCGCGCTGGCGACCTCCGGGTCGAGCGCCGCACTGAGGGCGGGCTCGAGGTTCGACTCGTCCGCCGTGGCGTGCAGGATGTTCGTCGGCATGAGCGAGAACAGGACGGACAGCAGGACGGCGGTGCCGAGCGTGCCACCGATCTGGCGGAAGAACGTGGCGGACGACGTCGCCACACCCATGTCACGCGGCTGCACCGAGTTCTGGGAGGCCAGGGTGATGCTCTGCATGAGCTGGCCGAGGCCGAGGCCGATCAGGAACATGCCGATCATCAGGAACCACAGCGGCTTGTCGATCGTCATGAACGTCAGGACGACGTAGCCGAGCGACACCAGGGCCGTGCCGATGACCGGGAAGATCCGGTACCTGCCGGTGCGAGCCACGATCTGCCCCGAAGCGATCGAGGCGATCATCAGGCCACCGATCATCGGCAGCGTCGCGAAGCCGGACTCGGTCGGCGTCAGGCCGGTGACGATCTGCAGGTAGAGCGGGATGGTGAGCATCGCGCCGAACATCGCGAAGCCGACCAGGAAGCCCAGGATGGTCGCCATCGAGAACGTGCTCGAGCGGAAGAGCTTGAGCGGGATGATCGCGTCGTCCTGCATGCGGGTCTCGATCACCAGGAAGGCGACGAGGCCGAGCGCACCGATGACGTAGCAGGCGATCGCGCTGGCCGAAGCCCAGCCCCACGTGCGGCCCTGCTCCGCGACGAGGAGCAGCGGCGCGAGCGTGACGATGACCGAGGTCGCGCCCCACCAGTCGATGCGCGGCTTGGCCTTGGCCTCGCCGAACTTCGGCAGGTGCAGGAACGCGATCACCATGAGGAGCGCGGCGACGCCGATCGGCACGTTGATCAGGAACACCCAGCGCCAGCCGGTGATGCCGACGATCGAGCTCGCGCCGGCGAACAGGCCACCGATGAGCGGACCGATCACGGACGAGATGCCGAAGACCGCCAGGAAGTAGCCCTGGTACTTCGCCCGCTCACGGGGCGCGAGGATGTCGCCCATGATCGCGAGCGGGAGCGACATCAGCGCACCGGCACCGATGCCCTGGAACGCGCGGAAGGCGGCGAGCATGGTCATCGACGTCGACAGGGTCGAGAGCAGCGACCCGAGGATGAAGACCGCGATGCCGAAGATGTAGAGCGGGCGACGGCCGAAGACGTCGGAGAGCTTGCCGTAGATCGGGGTCGTGATGGTCGACGCGATCAGGTAGGCAGTCGTGACCCAGGCCTGCTGGTCGAGGCCGTGCAGGTCGTCACCGATCGTGCGGATCGCCGTGCCGACGATGGTCTGGTCGAGCGACGACAGGAACATGCCCGCCATCAGGCCGTAGATGACGAGCAGGATCTGGCGGTGCGACATGATCGGCTTGCCCGGCGTGCTCGCCGGGGAGTCCTGTCGTCCGCGCGACACCTCGACGGGTGCGGTGGCAGTGGACATGCGGGGTTCCTCACAGGGGATGTGGCGTGGTGGTCGTCGGCCTGGTCGGCACCCCGATCGAGGGTCGACCTTGCAGGCTCTGCAACTTTACACCGACAGCACCTTTGCTGCGAGCGCAAAGTTGCCGAGCGTGCACGTTCGTGTACGGGTTCTCAGGTACCGTCGGCGCATGGGGCGAACCACCTGGACCGATGTACCGACGACGCTGCGGGAGCAGGTGGAGGGGGTACTGGGCGGTCCGGTCCTGACCGCCGAGTCCCAGGCGGGCGGGTGGTCTCCCGGCAGCGCCGACCGGGTGACCACCGCGGCGGGGCAACGAGCCTTCGTGACGACTGGGTCGCGCTCGTGCTCGACGACGTCGCTGGGCAGCACCCGGGCAGGCACCTCGACGGATCGGACACGACGGCCGTGCTCGACGCACTCCACACACTGCCGCTCGCGACCGACGGGCTGGCGGCGCTCCCCCGTATCGCCGAGGACCTGCGCGGTGAGTTCGGCGCCTGGGACCGGATGCTGGCTGACGACTCGAACGCCGTCCGCGTCGCCGAGGTCATCCCGCCGCACATCCTCGGAGCCGGCCCCGCGATCGCCCGCGCGGCTTCGGGGGCAGCTGCACTCGTCGACGGCGAACACCTCGTGCACGCCGACTGCCGAGCGGACAACCTGCTCGTCGACGACGCCGGGCTCGTCTGGGTGGTGGACTGGCCCTGGGCGAGCGTGGGCGCGCACTGGCTCGACCCCCTGACCTACCTGCTCGACACGCTCGTCCGCGGCGAAGACGACGACGTCGAACACCACCTCGCCACGCACCCCGTCTTCGCCGGGGTGCCCGCCGCGACGATCGACGCTGTGCTGGCCGGGCTCGCCGGGCTGTTCTTCGAGCACGCCCTGCCCCCGGCACCGCCGAACATGCCCACCATCCGCGACTTCCAACGGCGCGAGGGTGTCGCCGCCGCCGAGTGGCTGCTCCGCCGCTGGGCCGCCTGACGGCCCGCCCGCGCGCCGGGGGACGCATCTGTCCAGGGAGCGCAGCGCACCGGAGCGTACGGTCCACCGCATGACTGATGAGCACCGCACCCCGCGTCCCGAAGACGACGCCGCGCGCCTCGGTCTCGTCGTCGTCGGAGAGGCAGCAGCCCTGCAGTCCGGCGACGAGGCGGCACTGGACGCGAGCGAGCAGAACATCCGCGAAACGATCGACGAACTGGTCGACGAACCACTGACCCCGCGGCAGGAGGAGGTCGTCGAGCGACTCGCGTCGGCCGGCGGCACGCTGACCGCCGGGCTCAGCGGCGCCCTCGCCGCCCAGAGCGGTCGCAGCGTCGACGACGTGCTCTCGGGCGCGGCCCGCAGTGTCGTCTGGCAGCAGCGGCTCGCGGACGAGCGTGAGGACGCCGGCGCACAGCAGCGCGACCCGCAGAACGAGAACGGGCGCGACGAGGGCTGATCCCCCGTCGCGCCCGCTGCAGGCACCCGCTCGGTTACTCGGCCGGCTCGACCTGGGGCACCGGCTGCTCGCGCACGACGGCGCGGGCAGCGGCCTGCCCTGTCGTGGTGCTCTTCACGATGTCGCTCAGCGTGAACCCGGCGGTGGCACCGAGCAACGCATCGACCTCGCTGAACTGACTGACGACACTCTTCGACAGCGCACCGGCGCCGTCGGAGGACACCACGGTGAGCGTGTCGATGTTGCTCATCGGTGCGGCGAGTTCGCGGGCGATGCTCGGCAGCGTCTCGATCGCCTTGACCCGGAGGACGGCCTCGGAGTGCTGCGCGAGCGCGTCGGCCTGCGCCTTGGTCGCGTCGGCCTCGGCCTGACCCTTCGCACGGATCGCGTCGGCGGCGGCTTCACCCTCGGCGCGTGAGGCGTCGGCGGCGAGCTTGCGGGCGTCCGCCTCGGCCTTCGCCTCGGCCGCGACGGCCTCTGCGGAGATCCGGCGGGCCTCGGCCTGGGCGCGTGCGGTCTCGACCTGGGCTCCAGCAGCGGCTTCGGCTTCGACGCGCGTCTTGCGCGCCTGGGCCTCGGCGACGGCGGAGACCTCGGACTCGAGCTCGGCACGGCGCAGCTCGGCACGCTTCTGCGCGGTGATCTGCTCCTGCTCGACGACGCCCTGCGCCGCACGGGCCTGGGCGAGCGGCCCGGCGGCAGCGGCTTCGGCGGAAGCGCGGTCGGCGTCGAGCTGCAGCGCCGCACGACGGATGGCCAGGGTGTTCTCGGCCTCGGCGATCGCCTGGTCGGCGGTCGCGCGGGCTTCTCGCGCTTCACGGTCGGCCTGGGCTTCGGCGTTCTCGGCCTCGAGTCGCACGCGTGCACGCTCGGCACGGCCCAGGTCGCTGATGTACTCGTTGCGGTCCGAGATGCCCTTGATCTCGAACGAGTCGACGTCGAGCCCCTGACTGTGCAGGGCGTCCTTCGCGACGTCGAGCACGGCGACGGTGAGCTGGTCGCGCTTGCGGATGATGGTCGACACGTCGGTCGCACCGATCGAGGCGCGGAGCGAACCGGACAGGACCTCGCGCGCGAAGTCGTCGATCTTCTTCTCCTGCCCGAGGAACCGCTGCGCGGCCGCCCGGATCGAGGCGTCGGTCTCGCCGACCTTGACGAGCGCGACGGCCTCGACGTCGATGGTGACACCGCGGGAGTCCTGCGCGTTGACGTTGATGTCGATCGCACGCGAGCTGAGCGACAGCTTCGCGACCTTCTCGAAGAAGGGGCGGACGAGCACGCCGGCGCCGAGCACGACCTTGATGCCGGACTCGACGGTCTCGGTGCCGTCGGCGTTCTTGACCTTGCGGGAGCGCTTGCCGGTGATGATGAGCGCTTCGTCGGCACCGGCGTTGCGGTACACGACCTTGGCGTAGATCAGCGCGATCACGGCGAGGACGATGATCCCCACGATGACCAGCGGGACGGCTCCGAGCGCGAACAGGACTTCCATGACTCCCCCTCCGGACCAGGCGTCAGCCTGGATTCCGCATCTGTTGTTCCGTTGGCTCCCATCCTAGGAGCGCATGCGGACAGCCGGAGCGCGAGGTGGAGAGATGGGGACAACAGACCGGAGGCTCGGTGCAGGATCACCTGCACCGAGCCTCCGGACCGGGGTTGCGTCAGCGACTACGCGCCCGCACGCCACCACTCGTCGAAGGGCGTCGCCGGCACCTGACGCTTGTGCTCCGTCGCGCGGTAGCGCGACTCGATGGCCTCGGCGACCTCGACCGGCACGTCGTGTCCCTGCAGGTAGGCGTCGATCTCGGCGTAGGTGAGCCCGAGGTTCGCCTCGTCGGTCTGCCCGGGCAGCTCGTCGAGCAGGTCGGCGGTGGGTGCCTTCTCGTACAGGCGGGCCGGTGCGCCGAGGTGCTCGAGCAGCTGCCGCCCCTGGCTCTTCGACAGCCCGGTGAGCGGGGTGAGGTCGACGCCGCCGTCGCCGTACTTGGTGAAGAAGCCCGTGACGGCCTCGGCCGCGTGGTCCGTGCCGACCACCAGCAGGCCGCGCTGCCCGGCGACCGCGTACTGGGCGACCATGCGCATGCGCGCCTTGACGTTGCCCTTCACGAAGTCGCTCAGCTCGACACCCGAGGCCGCGGTGTCCTCCATGACCCCGTCGACCCCGTGCTCGATGTTCACGGTGATGCCCGGGTCGGCCGCGATGAACTGCAGGGCGAGCTGGGCGTCGTCCTCGTCGGCCTGCACCCGGTAGGGCATGCGGACGGTCGTGAACTCCGCCGGGTGACCCTCGGCGCGGAGCGACTCGACCGCGAGCTGGGTCAGGCGGCCGGCCAGGGTGGAGTCCTGCCCGCCGCTGATGGCGAGGAGGTACCCCTTCGCCCCGGTCGTCAGCAGGTAGTCGCGCAGGAACCCGACACGACGGGCGACCTCCTGCTCCGGGTCGATGGTCGGCTGGACGTTGAGGTCCGCTGCGATGGCGGCTTGGAGTTCACGCACCACCCCAGTATCACGCCGATCCGGCTCCGTGGACCGGCAGGTTCCCGAAGACGCCGATCGGATCGACCGCGAGGTCCCGGGGCGGCGGTGACCCGATCACCACCGCCCCGGGGATCCGCGACGACCCGAACGCGTCGCGGACCCGGTGAGGCGGACGCCGGTACCCGCCGACGCCCGTCCTGGTCAGGCACGACGAACTCGTCGCGCCGGGATCGCGGTGGGTCGTCCGTGGTGTGGCACGGTGCCTCCTCCTCCGACGGGGTCCGCCGCTGATCCGCCCCCGGTGGTGAGCCGAGGGATGTGTGGGCCCGCCGAACGGGCCGAAGGCGGCTGGTGAGGCCGCTTCCTGTGCAAGTTACCAGGACCCGCGCGGCACTCGATGCCCCCGTTGTGGGGTCACTGCTCGGACCGGATCCGTTGACAGTTCGATACCTAACAGTTAGAGTCCTGATCATGCAGGCACCGAACTTCACGACACCGCTCCAGCTCATGCGGTGGATCGGATGGGCACAGCGCAAGGGCGCCGAGGAGTGGGTCCGCGAGCGCGACCTCACCCACGAGCAGTCGTTCGTGCTCGGGTACCTGCAGGAACACCCCGGCGCCATCCAACGGGACATCGCCGAGGTCACCCGCACCAGCCCGGCCAGCGTCTCGAGTCTCCTGCAGGGGCTCGAGCGGCGTGGCCTGATCGAACGACGACCGGACGCCACGAACGGGCGGACGAAGACGGTGCACGCCACCCAGGCCGGCATCGACCTCATCGCCGGGTTCACCGACGCGATGGTCGCCCTCGACGACTCCCTGCTCGCACCGCTCGACGCGGACGAACGCGCCACCCTGCGGCGACTGCTGCAGAAGGTGACCGCGGAACTCACGCCGCCGACCCGCTAGCCGCACCACCGCACCACCCGCGCCGCCCGCACCACCCCTGTCTCTTATACACATCT